>CANJAW010000115.1:0-7952 GCA_947472215.1 Chitinophagaceae bacterium | reverse complement strand
TATTACCGGGGAATTTATATTTTTCAACTAAGGGATAAGGCAGGAAAAATAATTGAATCCGGCAGATTTCAAGTGGTAAAATAACCCTCTTCAGATTATATACCCGCATTTTTTACTGAGCAAAATAGACTTACAAACGCTATTATTTTTTGGCTCGAAATTACAATACCTGCACAATCAAAAACTTTAAATAATGCGTATTTTCCTGATCCCTGATAATAGGATGATCAGCGGATTGACTATTAAAAACCACCTGACGAATTTTCCGTTTGGCATCCTTGGCAGCCATGGAAATGATATCTAAAAACAACTCGGGTTTTACCAGATTGGTACAACTGGAGGTTACCAAAAATCCGCCAGGTTTCACTAGTTTAATTCCTCTCAGATTAATTTCCTTATAGCCTGCTACTGCTTTGTCAATACTACTCCTGCTTTTTGTAAAAGAAGGTGGGTCAAGCATCACCACATCCCATTGCTTTCCTTCTTTAGTCCATTCTTTAAGCACATCAAATGCATTAACACAGTCAAATGTACAAATGCTTTCCACTCCATTGAGTAGGGCATTTTTATTACACATGTCAATTGCATTTTGAGAGATATCAATACCCGTGACTGATTTGGCACCATATACAGCAGCACTTATTTCAAAGGACCCCGTATAGCAAAATGCCCCTAGCACATCAGCTCCTTTCACAATATGCTGTACCGCCTTTCGGTTGTCTTGCTGATCCAAAAAGTAGCCTGTCTTTTGACCATTGGCTATATCCACGTGAAACTTGATGCCATTTTCATGTATGATAATATTGGTATCAAAGGCTTCAGAAAGGAATCCCTTGTGTTGTTCCATTCCCTCCAATTCTCTAACTGGCACATCATTCCGCTCGTAAATTCCTTTGGGAGAAAAAATCTTTTCCAATGCCTTAACAATAGCAGGCTTCCAGATATCAATGCCCAGCGCCAAAGTTTGTATTACAAAATAGTCGTTGAACTTATCGATGATCAATTGAGGTAGCTCATCCGCCTCACCAAAAATTAAGCGGCAATTTTCAACATATCCCAATTTTTGACGATAGGCCCAGGCCTGTTGAATCATTTCATAAAAAAACGCATCGTTGATTTCCCTGTTTTTATCCCTGGTCAGCAAGCGGACCATTATTTGCGACTGGGGATTAACATAGCCTTTTCCAATAAATTTTTTATCGTGGGTTAACACATTTACAATTTCACCCGCCTGCGCAGCTGCATCCAGGGCCTTGCCTCTGTTAATTTCATTGGCAAAAATCCAGGGATGCCCACTTTCTACCCTGCTGCTGATATTTTTATTAAGAAAAAGACTTTTCATCCAACAAAGGTAACTATTGTAGGTAGCTGTCAGTCAGTTTGAAACAAGAAAGCAGTTATATCTTTCAAAATTGTCAATTTGGCTGAAAACTAGGCTTGGCAAAATGTTTGACAATCGTACATTTGCAAATAATTTTACCCTAATTGATCCACTGCAGCCAGTGAGATAAACGAATTAATATTTTTTTATGGAAGAAAAGACAAAAGTTACGCCTGACGAGGAAGCACTAGCAGAAGCACTAAAAGGATTTACAGATATTGATACCAATGAGGAGGAAGCTCGGGGCAAGACAGATTTGAGCAATGCCGAACCTGAAAATGAGGTAGAAAAACTTCAGATAGTGCTGAATGAACAAAAAGACAAGTATATCCGCTTATTTGCAGAATTCGACAACTTTAAGCGCCGCAATGCTAAAGAAAGAATGGAACTGATTCAAACTGCAGGCAAAGATGTCATTACTTCATTACTGGACGTTTTGGATGACTGTGACCGCGCAGACAAGCAAATACAAACAACCGAAGACCTTCAACAGATAAAGGAAGGGATCCAGTTGGTATTTGGAAAACTTAGAAATACCTTACAAGCAAGAGGGCTAAAACCTATGGAAAGCATTGAAACGGATTTTGACGTAGAGAAACATGAGGCAATCACTGAAATTCCCGCCGCTCAACCCAATTTGGTAGGCAAGGTGGTAGATGAAGTTCAAAAAGGCTATTATTTAAATGATAAGATCATCCGCTTTGCAAAAGTGGTGGTGGGGAAATAAGTTAAAAAAGTTCATTTTAGCTATTTAGCTAAATACCAATCGCATTATGAAAAGAGATTTTTATGAAATACTAGGCGTTTCAAAATCGTCTACACAAGACGAAATAAAGAAAGCGTATCGCAAGGTAGCTATGCAATTTCATCCCGACAGAAATCCGGGGGATAAAGCTTCTGAGGAGAAATTTAAAGATGCTGCTGAAGCCTATGAAATATTAAGTGATACCGATAAAAGGGCTCAATACGATCGCTTTGGACACAATGCTTTTAGCCAGGGAAGAGGTGGCGGCGGAGGCGGTTTTAATGGTGGAGGAATGAATATGGACGATATTTTCAGCCAGTTTGGAGATATTTTTGGAGACGAAAGTCCATTTGGTAGTTTTTTTGGAAATGGAGGGCGGCGCTCATCAGGTGGTAGAGCAAGAGGAGTAAGAGGAACTAACCTTCGTATAAAAATAAAACTTACCTACGAAGAAATGGCCAAAGGGGCCACCAAGACAGTCAAAGTAAAAAAACACGTGAGCTGTACTACCTGCTCAGGTAGTGGAGCAAAAGATAAAAATAGTTTACAGACCTGCAGCACTTGTGGCGGAACAGGTCAAGTTAGAAAGGTACAGAATACATTTTTGGGCCAAATGCAAACGGTAACTACTTGCCCTGGTTGCAACGGAGAAGGAAGTACCATTGCCAATAAATGCACTGCCTGTAAAGGCGACGGAAGGGTATATGGTGAAGAAACGGTTGCCATTGAAATTCCGGCGGGTGTTCAGGAGGGAATGCAACTTAGTATGAGCGGAAAGGGAAATGCCGGTGAGCGGGGTGGTGCCAATGGAGATCTTATTATTTTAATTGAAGAAGAAGCCCATGCAGATTTGCATAGAGATGGACTGAATGTTGCTTTTGACTTGCACATAACTTTTCCCGAAGCAGTATTTGGCACCAATGTAGAAGTGCCTACCATTGACGGAAAAGCCAAAATAAAAATACCCCCAGGTACCCAAAGTGGAAAAATATTCCGCTTAAAGGGAAAAGGATTCCCCGCTGTTAACAGTTATGAAAAAGGAGACCAGTTAATTCATGTTAATATTTGGACGCCTCAACAGCTTACTGCTGAGGAAAAATCTATGCTCGAAACGATGCAGCAAAGTGTGAATTTTCAACCTAAGCCAGAAAAAGGAGATAAATCATTCTTCGACAAAGTAAGGGAAATGTTTACTTAATTTTCGACAATTTTTATTTTTAGCCTGCCATTATTCTGCAATCCACCAAGGGAATGCTACTGCTAGATATTCGTTGGGGTTGTAGGATTGCGAATCGATAAAAGAAGACAAGTAGGTTACCGCTCTGGATGGGTTATTCATTGACCAATTGGTAAATCTCAGGAAGGTTTCGACCCAGTCCATCAAAATCAAGCCCAAAGCCTAACAAGAATTTGTCAGGTACACTAAACCCTAGATAATCTATCCCAATTGGATATTTCAATGCTGTTGGCTTATGCAATAAAGCGGCGATTTTTAATGAGGCCGGTTGCTGCTGGCGTATTTGAGGCAAAAACTGATGGAGCGTATTACCCGTATCAACAATATCTTCTATGATCACCACATGTCTATTAATCAACGGCTCATCGAGGCCGATAGAAGTTATCAGATTTCCAGTTGAAGTAGTGCCTTTATAAGAAGCTAGTTTGATAAAACAAATTTCCGCATCAATTGTAATCGCTTTGAACAAGTCGGATGCAAACATAAATGACCCATTTAAAATAGCGATGAACAAAGGTCGCTTTCCTGCATAATCTATAGTAAGCTGATTTCCAAGTGCACCTATCCGCTGATGGATTTTATCAGAACTGATATAAGATTGAAACATTTTATCATTCACTTTAACAATGGACATAAATAGACTGGTTTATAGTTAAATAGGCTTTGTTATAATTAATATATTGAAAAGAACAAACCGTTGCTATGAATTTGCCCCAACAACGGCATTGCCTCTATTTAAAAGAACATAGATAATTTTACTGCCCTACAATCAACCGCTGGCCAATTTGTAAGTTATCATTACTGAGCTTATTCCATCCTTTTAATTGCTCAACGCTAACATTGTATTTTTGAGCAATTGCGTATAATCCCTCTTTTGCCTTTACCTCATGAATGGTAAGTCTTGGAGTTGAATCATGACTAGATTTTTTTTCTAATTTCCCCGGTCCGAAGAAAGGTCTCAAATACAACTTGGTTCCAGCATACACATCCCCATCCTCCGTCAATTGATTATACTCCAATAGTTTTTCTAATTGCACGCCATTATTTTGAGCAACTGAATACAGGGTTTCATTTTTTTTCACCAGTATAAAATCTTTATTGCCCTTGCTCGATTTTTTTTGTAAGTACACCAACTGTTCCTCTTCTAACAATCCATCCGACTCCAATTCGTTGATATCCAAAAGCCGTTGTAAACCAATGCTATAGCGGGTGGCAATTGATAACAAGGAAGTCCCTTGCAAGGCCTTGATGCATTTGCTGCCATTAATAAAATTGATTTGATTAACTGGACCAGCAAGAATTATTGCTGCTTCCCCCTGGTCAGTAGCTTCGGTGGTGATAACGGATAAAGCAGGATTGGCAATATTTTTTTGCACACTTAGCTCAGTAGCAGCATTTAAATTTTTAGCATCCAATTCAGGAGGCTCACCGGCAAGATTGTATTGTTGCAAATTGTATTGTTCGATATGCCGTATCAAAATTACGGGGTATTTTGGATTCGTAGCATAACCAGCTTTCTTTAATCCATAGGCCCATCCCTTATAATCGGTTGGTTGCAAATCAAATAGAAAGGCATAATGCTTACCCGCGCGCAAAAAATTACTATGGTCGCGGTAGGAGTCCTCTACAGAAGCATAGCTTCTGAAACATTCCCCCAAAGAGTCGTCATCATAGGTTACTACCTCTCCAGTCCAATTGTTCTTACATTTAATACCGAAATGATTATTGGACTTTTTAACGAGCTCGCTATTGCCACTTTCTGTTTCCAATAATCCCTGCGCCAACGTGATTGCAGCAGGCACACCCATCCGTTTCATTTCACGAACAGCAATATCCTTGTATAAATCAATATACTGTTGGGGAGTAATTTTTTGCGCATTTACCGAAAACGCAAAAAAAATCACCATCAATAACTGTTGAAATAGTTTTTTTATAAATCCCTGTTGAATCATTTTTATAATAATGTTTGAAATGGTATTTTTATTGCATTTCCACTCAGCTACTTTCTCACAATTTCCTAATCAACAATAAACCATCTCGCATGGTTAATAAGGTTTGGTCAACGCGTGGATCATTTTTTACATGTAAATTAAATGTATGAACTGCTTCCGCATTTTTTCCTGTAATTTTTTCTTCCAATACTTGACCATGAAACAATACATTATCGGCAATAATAAGGCCATTCTGTTTTACAGAAGGCAACACTAATTCATAATATTCAATGTAGCCAGTTTTATCAGCATCCAGAAAGACCATATCCCAGCTTTCATCCAATAGAGGAATAATCTCCATCGCATTACCTATGTGTAACACTAACTTCTCCTTATCCGGTGATTGCTCAAAATACCCATTGGCAACGGCAGCATCTGCTTCCCTTACTTCAATGGTATGCAACAGCCCGCCACTTTTCAATCCCTTAGCCAAACACAAAGCACTATAGCCGGTAAAGGTACCGATTTCTAAAATGCGCTGGGGCTGCAGCAATCTACTCATTGCAGTTAAAAATGAACCCTGCACATGCCCGCTTAGCATATGGGCATGGGGATGGGTTTCGGTCGTTTGCTCCGATACCATTCGAACCAGATCGTCTTCTGGTGAAGAAACCATTGCTGCATATTGCTCTGCTAACGGATGAATTAATTCCATATACTTCATTTAGGCCTTTACTTTCAAACTGCTCGAATGACCAACTGCCCATAACCCAGCAAAGGTAAGAAGCCCATTAATAATTAACAGCTCAATACCAATCTGGTACCCATTGAACCAGGTTGTAGCATTCATGCTTAGGATATAGGAAAGAATGGGGGCTATCAAACATACCAGCGTTACTATCCAAGTATTAGGCAATTGCCTTTTGGTGAAAATACCCAATGAGAATAATCCGAGTAAAGGACCATACGTATACCCTGCAAGGTCCAATATTTTATCAATAATACTATTATCATTCAATACTTTAAATACCATAATACAAAGTAAAAACAGAATAGTAAAACAAAAATGGACAGATAACCTCCACCGTTTTTTTTGTTTTTCATCCAGGTCATTCCTTTCTTTTAATCCAATAATATCGATGCAAAAAGAAGATGTCAATGCAGTTAAAGCCCCATCTGCACTAGGAAACAAGGCAGATATCAATGCAATGATAAACATAATGCCTACCGCAGGAGGAAAATAATTGAGCACAATAGAGGGAAATGCTTTGTCGCCGATAACATTGGTATTGTTTAATATAAATTGTTTACTCATTTTGCCATTAACCAATACATCTTGGTAAATGCCACCGTTGGCATTGCCATATAAATAAAGTAACCCTCCCAACAAAAGAAATAAAAACAATACGGATACCAAAATAATAGCGAGCGTGATTACATTTTTTTGTGAATCGCCCAATAACTTTACGCTAATATTTTTTTGCATCATTTCTTGGTCAAGCCCCGTCATGGCAATGGTAATAAAAGCGCCTCCAATAATTTGTTTTACAAAAAAGCCCTTACTGTTTACATCTGTATTGAAAATATGGAGATATCCTTGATTGCCAAGTTGGGTAAATGCTTCGCCAGTAGAGAGGTGAAGATTGTTCAAAATATAAACAATGCAAATAACCAAGCCGGAAATCATCAAGGTAGTTTGTAACGTGTCCGTATACACGATTGTCTTCACGCCACCTTCAAAAGTATACAACAGGATCATGAGCAATATAACTGCTGCGGTAATAACAAAGGGTACCCCCAATCGATCAAGAATAAAAAACTGCAATACACTAATTACAAGGTATAAGCGTGCCGTGGCACCTACAGTACGGCTGATAATAAAAAAAAGTGCTCCCGTTTTATAGGCCACCGTGCCAAATCGCTGTAGCAGATAATTGTAGATGGAAGTAAGGTTTAGTCGGTAATACAAGGGTAGTAACACAAAGGCGATTACCATATAACCAATTAAGTAACCGATGGCAACCTGCAGATAGGCAAACCCCTTAAATCCATTGGCCGTAACATCGCCCACTGCACCAGGTACGCTCACAAAAGTTACCCCACTCAATGAAGTGCCAATCATTCCAAATGCCACCAGCATCCAGTTACTATTGCGGTTACCAATAAAAAAAGAGTCATTATTGGAGTTGCGGCTGGTAAAATAGGCTACCAGCAGTAGTAATACAAAATACCCTATTACGAAAGAAAATAAAATAACTGGCGACATACGGAATGGCTTTTAAAAAATATCATTGAAAATATAAAAAATATTCGTGCCTTTGCTTATTAATAATTGGTAAAGATATATGGACTTTAAATCAATCGCCGTTTTTTGTGGCAGTAAGACGGGAAATACCCTCATGTATGCTCAACATGCTACTGAGCTTGGGCATTTGCTAGCGGAGAAAAATATCCTATTAATCTATGGGGGTGGAAGCAAAGGAATCATGGGAGCTGTAGCCAATGGGGTGCTGGAAAAAAAGGGACAGGTAATTGGCATTATTCCCGAAGCCTTGATGGGATGGGAACAGCACCATGAAGGGATATCAGAATTGATTGTGGTTGAAAACATGCACATACGCAAAAGGATGATGTACGAAAAGTGTGATGCGGCAATTA
>CANJAW010000114.1:0-7965 GCA_947472215.1 Chitinophagaceae bacterium | reverse complement strand
TGATAGCTGCATTGAGTGCAGAAGGCAATAGTGTTATCCAAAATATTGAGCAAATTGATCGAGGATATCAAAATATTGATACACGCCTGCAGCAACTAGGGGCAGATATAAAAAGAAGTGATATTGTAAGCAATAGCTAAAACAGCAAGGGCTATTAGCACCAACTTTTATAAAAACAATGGAACAGGTGTACCGGTAACTTTATTTAATTACAATCAAAAAGAAAAGTAGCCGTTGACGATTGACTATAAGCAGGCGCAAAGAAATGCCCTATGCTTATCCGGATTTGACTTTTCTTTCCTTTCTTTGCACATGGCTATTCAAAATAAGATAATCATTATAACGGCTCCTTCTGGTTCTGGAAAAACTTCCATTACCCGGCACCTGATGCAACAATTTCCACAGTTGGCTTTTTCCATATCCGCTGCCACTAGGGAGGCAAGGGGCACTGAGAAAAATGGGATTGACTATTACTTTATGAGTGAGGATAATTTTAAACAAAAAATTCAGCACAATGAGTTTGTGGAATGGGAAATGGTGTATGAAGGGAAATATTACGGCACCCTTCATAGTGAATTACAACGAATTTGGGAGGAAGGAAAAATACCGGTATTGGATATTGATGTTAAAGGTGCCATTCATGTAAAACAACAATATCCCGAATCTTCCATCACTTTGTTCATTGAACCCCCTTCGGTAGATGAGTTGAAAAAACGGCTGGAGAGCAGGGGCACAGAAAATCCGGAATCACTGGCGGCAAGGATTAATAAGGCTGCCTATGAGATATCTTTTAAGGACCATTTTGACCGGCAAATTATAAATGATGATTTACCAAAAGCCTGTGATGAGGCGACGGTTATCATTGAGCATTTCCTTCGCCAATAATTTGTTTGCCTAAAAAATCAATGATCTTAATTACATTTACCATATGGACTGGATAGCACTTTTTGCAATATTACTTTCTTTGCTACTGATTGGTTTTTTATCAGGTGTTGAAATGGCCTTTGTGTCTGCCAATAAATTATCGATTGAGCTAAGGAAAAAAAAGGGCACCTACAGCGGAAGAGTATGGGGAGAATATGCCGATAAGCCAGCCCGTTTTATAGGCACCACACTCATTGGTTTCAATGTAATGCTAGTGATCTATGGATTATTTTGGAGCAACTTCATGTCGGGTGTATGGCATAACCAAATAGGTGATTATAGCTGGAATATTACCAATCCTTATTTACACCTTATTATAGAAACCATTGCCTCTACTTTTTGTTTGCTCTTTTTCGAATTTATTTTCAAAGCTTATTTCAGGGCAAAAAATGAAACCATTCTTAGCAGTGGATTTATTGCTTATTTAACCCATTTTTTCTTCAAAGCATTTTCGAGTACGGCAACTTTTTTTGTAGATATTGCAGAATGGATGCTCAAATACATTTTTAATGTAAAACTGAATGAAAAAAAGGATGTTTTTTCAAAAATTGATTTAGAGCATTTTGTTCAGCAAAGTAAAAATCACGACGAAGAAGACACTACCGAAATCAATAAAGAATTGTTTGAAAATGCGCTATCCCTTAGTGATAAAAAAATAAGGGAATGCCTAGTGCCCAGAAAAGAAATTGATGGCGTAGATATTCATACCGATATTGAAAAAGTAAAAGATCGGTTCATACAAACCCAATTAAGCAAACTGGTAGTATTTGATAAAAATATAGACAATATCGTTGGGTACATCCACCAGTTAGACCTATTCAAAAACCCACTGGATATTCAAGCTATTTTGCTGCCGATACCCACCATCCCTGAAAGCATGAGTGCAACCGATCTAATGACCAAGTTCAGTAAGGAAAGGAAAAGTATTGCCTGGGTAGTGGATGAGTTTGGAGGCACTGCTGGCATTGTAACAATGGAAGATTTATTGGAAGAAATTTTTGGAGACATTAGGGACGAATACGATACCGAAGAATTGGTCGAAAAACAATTGACCCCAAATGAATTTATTTTTAGTGGGCGGCTAGAGCTGGATTATATCACTGAAAAATATGAATTGAATTTTCCTGATAGCGAGGAAACAGAAACCCTCAGCGGATTCATCATACAAAATAGGGATGAAATTCCAAAACAAAAAGAGACCTTTACAGTTGGCAATTACCAGTTCGATATATTGAATGTTACCGATACTAGAATTGAAACTGTAAAGATGAAAGTGCTTAAATAATATAATCCGCCCTTTTTTATACAACTACCCAAAAAGCATTTCCATAATTACTTACCTTCTTACAACTATTTTAGACTGAATGATTATCGCCATTAATGCAAACCAGTACCTTCCTTCTTCCAGCAATGACTTTTATGTAAAGTATTTAGTTGGGGTAGCAGCAAGCCATCCAGAACACCAATTTATTTTCATTACCACTGCAGAAGCTGAAGAACCCCTCAATACTTCGAATAATATTGTTCACCTCATTTCGGCACCCATTACTAATAACCGCTGGATGCGAAAGTATTGGTTGGATTATACCCTACCCGGCATTGTTCAAAAGCATAAGCCGTCGATATTAATCAATACTGGCGTAGCATGTTCTATGCGTACTTCGGTCCCTCAATGGATTTTTTTGAGCGACCTATCTTTCCTGCATTTTCCCCTGCATTTTTCGAAAAAACAACGAGGTTTTTTAAAGAAAAAATTGCCTGATTTTTTAAAAAAAGCGGATGGAATTATAACTTCTGCAGATTTTATTGCAAAAGAGATTAAACAGCAGTTCTCAATTAAAGAAGATAAAATTAAAATCTTCCCGCTAACTGTGGAAAAAGGTTACCAGCCAATATACTGGGGAGAAAAAGAAACTGTAAAAAAATCATATGTCGACGGGAAAGAATATTTTTTATTTAGTGGTGAAATTCATCCGCAGTTCGATCTGGTAAACTTATTGAAAGCGTATTCATTTTTCAAAACTAGGCAACAAAGTAATATGCAGTTAGTGATTACCGCCAGCTCACTCCAATCGAACAACCCCTTTAATAAAATTTTCAATACTTATAAATACAGAAGGGATGTCCGATTATTAATCGACTTGCCAGAAAATGAGTTGGCAAATATCACTGCGGGGGCATATGCTTTCATTTATCCTGCCTACTATGCTGAAACAGCAGTATTACCATTGCGTGCGATACAATGCGAAGTACCGGTAATTTGCAGTCAATTAGATGTTTTAAGAGAAAATCTTGGAGATGCTGCACTTTATGTAGACCCTTCCAATTTTGAAGATATTGCTGAAAAAATGATGCTTCTTTTTAAAGATGAAAGCAAACGTGCCGAATTAATAGCCTGTGGAAAATTAATAAGTAATACAACTAGGAATGAAAAATTGAACAGCAAATGGTGGAAATCCGTATTGGCTTTTGCCAAAAAAGGAAGGAAATAGACGGCCGCTAACGGCTATTTTGATTTAAATAAGCAATTCAAATGGTCGAATAGCTGGTTGTTTCCATTGTAAAGAGATTACCTTTGCCACCATAAATTAGCTAATCATTATATGAACCAGTCTACCATTACAATTGACGTATTATTAGATCCGAATAAAGTGCCTGAACAGATCAACTGGAGGGCGTCAGATAGCACGGCTGATATGGCACAAAAAGCCAAAGCGATGTGCATTGCATTTTGGGACGGCGCAGATAAAACTGCCATGCGCATTGATCTTTGGACAAAAGATATGATGATGGATGAAATGGCCGATTTTTACTACCAGATGCTTATGACCATGGCGGATACTTTTAAAAGGGCCACCCAACAGCAGGAGCTTAGTGACGATATGAAAAAATTCGCTGAAGCGTTTTTTGAAAAATTCAAATCTATACAATTAAAGGAACAAGCATAAATGCAACCGGACGAACCTCTATACGAAAGTTATGAGTAAGCTACGTACATTGCAAGGGAAATGCATGTAAAATTATTGCAACTATATTGTAGCGCTTTGCTACAAAGTAGGTTGCAGATTATCAATTAAAATAATAATATGGCTTTAGAACAACAAATAATGGCTGAAATGAAAGACGCCATGAAAGCAAAAAATGAAGGAGTGTTACGCAGTTTGCGGGCCATCAAAGCTGAAATCATCAAAGCAAAAACTGAACCCGGAGCCGGAGGAGAAATCGATGAGGCCACTGAACAGAAGTTTTTACAAAAGATGATGAAGCAAAGAAGGGATTCACTTGAAATATTTGAAAAGCAGGGCCGTACAGACTTGGCAGCGAAAGAGAAAGAAGAGATGGAGGTAATTGAACGATTCCTTCCAAAACAACTTTCCGAAGCTGAAATAAGGGAAGCAGTTGCTGCTATTATTTCCGAAACCGGAGCTGCTTCCCCTGCAGATATGGGAAAAGTAATGGGTGTTGCTAGTAAACGACTGGCTGGTCTGGCAGATGGAAAAACCATCAGTAATCTGGTAAAGGAATTATTGAGTCAATAAACCCTATTGCTAATTTTTATTGCTAGGTTTCTTGTTGTATTTCTAATAGAAAATTTCCAATGGTAGACATTATTTTTGCTATAGTAATGGTTATTGCCCTTTTTAAAGGCTACAAAAAGGGATTGGTAATTGCCCTTTTTTCAATGATCGCCTTTATTGTTGGGATTGCTGCAGCTTTAAAATTATCAGGTGCAGTTGCCCGATATTTTCAGCCACATATCACAGAAACCTCTAAATGGCTGGTTGTACTTTCATTTGTAGTGTTATTTTTAGCTGTGGTATTGATCATCCACATGGGCGGCAAACTCATTGAGAAAACCATTGAAATAGCATTGCTTGGATGGGCCAACCGATTAGGAGGTATTTTACTATTTGCCGCCTTATACACTATCATTTTTAGTGTTGGTTTGTTTTATGCAGATAAAATTCATTTGTTTGGGAAGGCTACCCTGTCAGCATCTTATGTATACCCCTATGTACAGCCTGTTGGCCCAAAAGTAATGGAAGGGCTGAGCAAATGGGTGCCCCTTTTTAAGGACGCTTTTTCGCAACTGGAAGATTTTTTTTCTACTGTTTCTGACAAAATTCATGCTTAATTAACAGGCTTTACCATTATTTACTGTAATTTCAGTCCGATTATATAATTTAGCAACCAGTTATTGACCCGAAATTTATTATAAGTTCCATTAGAATGAGTTACGAAATCAAACAAGACGGAAAATTCAAATACTTAGAAGAAGGCCAGGGTGAACCGCTAATGTTGCTCCATGGCTTATTTGGTGCATTGAGCAATTTTATGCCCCTGATTGAATGTTTTAAAAAAACGCACCAAGTCATTGTACCTATATTGCCTTTGCTTGAACTGGATTTACTGCACACTTCTGTGGGAGGGCTCCAAAAATTTGTTCAAAAATTTATTGAGCACCGCAATTATAGACAAATTCATTTACTAGGTAATTCACTAGGCGGACATGTAGCACTTATTCATATTTTAAAAAATCCTGAACGAATAAAATCCCTGATTTTAACTGGTAGTTCGGGCCTTTTTGAAAATGGCATGGGTGATACTTACCCTAAAAGAGGTGACAAAGAATATATTCGTAGTAAAACTGCGCTTACTTTTTACGATCCCGCCATGGCTACTGAGGAACTAGTAAATGAGGTGTTTGAAATTACTAACAACCGACTTAAAGTAATTAAAATTATTGCCCTTGCCAAAAGTGCCATCCGTAATAACCTGGGTGAAGAGCTCAACGAAATAAAACAACCTACCTGTTTAATTTGGGGAAACAATGATACCATCACCCCCCCCTTCGTAGGGAAAGAATTTAACCGGTTAATTCCTAATAGCGAATTGCACTTTATTGACCATTGCGGTCATGCTCCAATGATGGAAGTGCCAGAAGCTTTCAATTTGGTATTGGCTGCTTTTTTAGCGAAACAGCAAACGCCTATTGGCAACGTTTGATAATAATATTTGCCTTTGTACGTTACTACCAATAGAGTCAGTATTCTTTCGGGCATTTTATACACTTCAAACCATTCATATGCTTACCAATGAACTCATCAATCATAGCATTCCACAACTCCAGTTGCAGGATAGCGTTAATAGGGCATTGCAATTAATTCAAGAATACCAGCTTTCCCATTTACCAGTGGTGTCGGATAATATATACTTGGGAATGATTGGGGAGGATGACCTGCTCGATGCCGGACAAGAAATTGGGAACATTGGAGTTTTGCAAGAAACTTTTATCAATGCAGCGGTTAGGGAGGGAGAGCATTTTCTTAATGCAGTAAAATGCTGCAACCTATTTGAAACAACCCTCGTTCCGGTAATCAACCAACAAAATCAACTACTAGGAGTAATCACCACTTCCGATCTTTTAAAGGCCTTGGGTGATTTTTCAGGTTCGAATGAAATAGGTGGAATTATTGTCTTGGAAATGGAACGGTCCAAATTTGCCATTTCTGAAATCAGCCGCATTGTAGAAAGCAATGATGCCACCATTCTCCATCTAAATACTACCTTTCAGTCGGACAATGGATTGCTCACCGTTACCTTGCATCTTAATAAAAAAGAAATAGCGACCATTGTTTCTGCCTTCGAAAGATATGAGTATACAATCGTTCATTATTTCGGCGATGAAAAATTTGAGAATGAAATACATAGCAACTATCGTCATTTGATGAGTTACTTGGATATTTGATTTTTTTCATCCTTCTTTCTGAAACAAAAGTAGCAGAACTAATTACAATGATTTTAAAAGTATAGTGGGGAATGAATTGCTGAATCAATGACTATTCTAAAAAAAATATGGCTTGGAAGTATACTGTTCATTCTAGCGGTAACCGCAGCTGCTCAAAACATAGAGGTATCCATACCTCCTAACACCCTTTTTCCGGCTGGCACTCCTACCTACAAAGGCAAACTCCAAATTCGAGAAATTATCATTAAGGGAAACAAGAAAACCAAGGGGTACATGATACTTCGGGAAATACAGTTTAAAGCCGGAGACTCCATCAACATCAATACCCTCAACGAATCTTTTCAATTGGCTCGGCAACAAGTATACAATACTGCTTTATTCCACGAAGTTGCTGTGAGCCTTGCTATGTTGTCTGCCTTTCAAATCAACGTTATTGTAACCGTCAAAGAAAGATGGTATATTTTTCCTTCTCCGCTATTTCAGCCGGTGGATCGGAGTTTGAATGAGTGGCTAGTAAAACACAATGGCGATTTATCCAGAGTGAACTATGGACTGAAATTTGAACATTATAATTTCAGTGGAAGAAGGGATCCCCTCCATCTTTATGTGCTAAATGGATATACAAAAAATCTTGCCTTTTCCTATGCTCAGCCTTATAGCAACAGTGCCCTCACCGAGGGTTTTGGGATAGGGGGTGGGTTTTCTGAAAGTAGAGAGGTAGCCTATAAAACATCCACTGACAATAAGATCCTTTTTTTTAGAAACAATGATTTTGTCAAAAAAAACGTATACATGAATGTTAGTTTACGACTGCAAAAAGGTATTTTAGCTAAGCACCTATTTAATGTCGCTTACTCAAAATTAACCGTTAGTGATTCTATCATATCAGCTGCATACAACCCTCATTATTTCAATTCCAATACTGCTTCTAGAGGTTTAATTGACCTTTCCTATACTTACCAGTATGTCAATGTAAACAATGCCGCCTATGCATTAAAAGGAGTCACTAGCTATCTTACCCTTTCGAAAAGGGGCTTTGGGTTTACAGGTGGTACCAACCTCTTTTTTATTGAAGGCGCTTATAATAAATTTTGGGCACATGCCCATAATTGGTATACTAGTTTGCAAGTGATGGGAAATGTAAAAGTCCCATTTGAACAGCCTTATATTAATCAAAAAGCAATCGGATATGCAAATGCCAATTTAAGGGGATTGGAGTACTACGTAATTGATGGGGTTGCTTTTGGGATTTTTAAGTCTACCCTAAAAAAGAAACTTTTGTCATTTTCAAT
>CANJAW010000113.1:0-7968 GCA_947472215.1 Chitinophagaceae bacterium | reverse complement strand
TCTAACATTCTCTTTGGAATGACTTACTTTTTTTCCAAAAAGAGAAGGTAATACATTATAACTGTCTTCAGCTTCAGTAGGTTTTATTTTTGTTGAAGTAAGTGTTGCAAATGTTGCAAACATATCTGTTAGGCTTATCTGTTCGATGCTTGTAGAACCTTTTTGTATTTTTCCGGGCCATCGTGCAATAAAAGGAACACGGTGACCACCCTCTAGCGCTTCTGTTTTGTAGCCTCTGAAATTTGCTTCCGACTTATGACCATTAACTCCTTTTATTGCGCCATTGTCACTTGTAACGATAAATAATGTGTTTTTACTCAACCCGTATTTTTCAATTGTTTCATTTATGAGCCCAACGCTCCAGTCTACTACGGTTACCAAGTCGCCCCGAGGTCCTGCATTACTTTTTCCTTCGGCAAAAGCGGGAGGAATAAATGGATTGTGAGGGGAAGACAAAGCAAGGTAAAGAAAGAAAGGGCTATCTTTTGATTCTTTCAAATGATTATCTATAAAATCAATTGCCTTGTAAGTAAAAACAGAATCTACGTTTTTAATTGAAAAATCAGGAGCAGTTAAACCTGGTGCAAATCCTGGCAACCCAAAATACTCTGGTGGGCTTGGCTTATCAGGGATACCAACTGTTTTGTTGTTTTCAATATAACAATAAGGAGGATCGCTTGTGGAACAGCCCAATGTTATAAAAGAATAATTAAAACCTAGCTCATTTGGCCCTCCTGAAGTCGACTTAGTGAAATCAATATTTCGTTCATTTTCCATAAGGACAGTCGGGTCGTCTTTCCAGTTATCTTTATCATCTTTGATTACGTATCCATTTTTGGTTTGCCAATTTAATCCAAGATGCCATTTTCCTATACAGGCTGTTGAATAACCTTTGTTTTGTAAAAGGGAGCCAACAGTTGACTGCCCTTTTTCTATAAGCGGTGTTTCATCGTATCCTAAAATCACCCACTTTTTTACCCTTGTTTTCCAGCAATACCTGCCTGTTAACAAACCATACCGAGTGGGGGTACACATCGCAGCGGGGCTATGAGCATCTGTAAACATGATACCTTCCGAAGCAAGTTTATCAATATTGGGGGTTTGTATTTTTGATTCCTTGTTATAGCAACTTACATCACCATACCCCATATCATCCGCAAGTATAAAAACGATATTGGGCAAACTAGTTGATCCGCTATTATTTTGTCCAAAAGCCTGGTTTATGCAAATAAACAAAGCCATTGTTACAATAAAACGGAAAATATGCATCTTGTTTTTTTTTGCCATCAGTATGTTTTTTTTGCAGGTCGATATAATAGTGAACAGCCCTTGATTAATGCCCCCATAAAAGTAAATTTATTCAGACGCTGGGAAATCTACATCGGATCCCACCAAACTCCCTTACCAAATTTTTCATCCGTAATTCCTGGCTGTGCCGCAAGAGCTGCTTTAAAACTAACTGGATTTGATATGGCTTCAATGTATGGGTAAGGAAAGCGTTTGATTACGCCCTTGCCAGGGAAGAAATTCCCTACTGGCTCAGTTGTTGCAACTTTTACAGGATAACCAGTACGGCGTACTTCAGCCCATCCTTGTATTCCATCTGGGTATAAGGCAATCCATTTTTGGTCTCCAATAAGTTCTCGTTGTGGAGTACCTCCCGCAAAATCAACTAGCGGATTTGTGAGATAGCTGCCTAGTAAACCACCATATTCTGTGATACTAGCAGTTATGGCAGCCTCATAGGCTAGTTTAGCTGTTGTGCCTACACTCCACCCGTTTAATGCTGCTTCAGCAATGATAAACATTATTTCGGAGTACCTGATTAATCTTGAAGGGGTGTTTTCACTTTGAAACTTAGCAATCCCTACCAATGATAGATTCGGTGAAGTTTGCCCAAGTGTACCAAGTGGCAAACCTGCGTATACATTAGGGGAGTTAATAGATTTTTCAGCATAAAGAGGAAGTCTTGGATCATTTCTTGTATTAAGAAAGTTGATCACGGATGCTTCTACAACTATTTCACTTTTTGAGTAATTTATCGGATTCATCCATTGAGGGCTCCTATAATTAGCATCACCCACAATCCAGTTCATATAGGCGTTATCGGTATTAGAAGAGATTAGTGGGAAGTTGGTAGGGTCTGCAACAATTTGTTCAATTCCTAGTTTTGCAATAGCAGGCTCCACCAGCGATATTCTCATGTAGATTCTCAGCAATAAAGAACTAGCAAATTTTTTCCACTTTAACATATTTCCACCAAAAAGAATATCTGCAGTACCAATGCTGGTGGTCACATTAATCATTGAATTGGCTTCTTTGAGTTTGTCAATCAAGCTCAGGTAAATGCTTTTTTGGGAGTCATATTTAGGGTACACAATTGTCGGATTATCTGTATTCCTCAACGCTTCGGAATAGGGGATATCACCATACAAATCGGTTAAATTTTGATAAGCATATGCAGTGAGTATTTTTGTAACAGCTACTGTATTTAAATCGTTTGCTGCCTGGGCCTTTTGCATAGCAAGTTTCAAATCCTTAATATGCCCTGAATAGGCATCGAAATTCGTTAAACTTCCATCCAACGAATATTGGTCATTCTGAGCATAAACAGTTCTTGCCCGGTATCTTGCCCAATTATCACAGTAAATATTGGTATAATATGCACGGGAAACACTATTAATTGAATTAGTCAAGAGCGCTTTGTATGGCACATTAGTAACCTGATTGGGATTTACATTTAATGCAGGAAAATCCTTTGTGCAATTGCTGGCTGTGAGAGCAAGCATGAGCGGGAAACAAATTTTGATTATATTTTTTTCCATTTTTTTACTTTTTAAGTTTACGTTTAATTCATTTTACTCGGTGTATCAAAAAGAAAGTTTGATGCTGAATCCTATATTTCTTGAAGTAGGAATTGGCGCAAATTCAGTACCCTGTGAAGTGAGATCTGAACTATTGCTAGACGCTTCCGGATCAATATTAGGAATCTGTTTATACAGAATTGCAAGATTTCGTCCAAACAAGGATACATCTGCTGCTTTTAATTTAAGCTTGCTGACAATTTTTGATGGTAAAGAATAAGATAGGTTTATTTCTCGTAGTTTTATAAAATCAGATTTATACAACCATCTTTCCCCTCTAGCAAAAGCGTTATAAGTGTTGGTAAAAGCATCTATATAAACATCGTTTTTTCTGCCATCAGCAAATACTCCTTCATATAAAACTCCCCCACCTTTTGATACAGGTTCACGCATTCCAATACCTTTTTGGTTTAAGGCTACCGTTTCGATAAATGCACCAGTTTGCCATGCATTCCAGTTAGATCTTGAAAATATTTTACCTCCCATTCTTCCATCAATTAGGAAACCTAAAGAAATCGCCTTATAACTTACTGAATTCATTATCCCACCAAACCATTCAGGCATGATATTTCCTATCGGCACTACTCCAGCGGTTTGTAAAGGAATTCCATTGGCCCCAACAATCTTGTTTCCGTTCTTGTCATACACAAATCCCCTCCCCATCATAGTTCCATAAGCCCCCCCTACAGGCGCCACAATCGTTAGTGGAGCAAATGTATTACTCAATTGATAAGATTTAAGATCTCCGGCAAGTGCAATGATTTTATTTTTGTTGCTGCTCCAATTCACAGTAACGTTCCATGAAAAATCATTTGTTTTTATAGGAGTTCCAGTAAGGATTACTTCAATTCCTTTATTTTCAACATCACCGGCATTTATTGTTTGCTGGTTATCACCAGATGCGGAACTGGTAGTTATATTCAGAATTTGGTTTCGGGTATTGGATTTATACAACGTAACATCAATGCCAATTCGGTTTTTAAGAAATTTCAATTCTGCCCCTAATTCTATAGAAGTGATAAGTTCATTTTTCAAATCCAACGGTGGAAGTACATTGCTCTGACTATATGATGGATTGGAGCCAAAAGGCAGAGAATACGTATATGTCCGGTCAAGCATATATGAATTGGCATCATTACCTACTTGTGCCCATCCCATCCGCAGTTTTCCATAACTCAAATATTTTTCATTCAAATGTAAGTTTTGAGAAAATATCCAACTACCTGTAGCAGATGGATAGAAATAGGAATTATTCTTTGAAGGCAGTGTAGAAGACCAATCGTTTCTACCGGTTAAGTCAACAAATAACTGTCCTTTATAATCAAAAGAAAAAGCTGCAAATGTACTTTGTATTTCTTTTTCTGAAATGGAATAACTTGGAATAGAAGGCTCTTTTGAATTAGCAATCGAATAGATGCCCGGCACTACTAATTTTGCTACAACAATACCTCTGTTTTTTCCTTTAAGATTCATGATGTTAGCACCTATATTTCCAGAAACTGAAAAATCATTAGAAATTTTCTTCTTGCCTGAAAATAAAATGTCAGCATTCACTTCCTGGCGGAAGATATTCGTTGAATTCCAGTATCCTTCCTTAGCGAGAGCCCCGTTTCCGTAATATGCCGCTCTAATTTCATCATCTTCGCTTGATAAATCTGTCCCAACTCTTCCCTGAACATCTAACCAATTGGTGAGTTTGTATTTTAAAATGGTAGACCCCATAAATCTATTTCTTGTCATTGGATTATGGTTCATATTGGCTTCCCAATAGGGATTGTCATGCCAATTGCCTATCCAACTGATTTGGGTGCCATCGGGGTTTTGATAGTGTTCTTTTTCCCATTCCCAATCAACCTGTCTTCCTGTCCAAATGCTCTGCATCATAGGATTATTCTGCGAATAACCTGTACCAGTTAAGTTATCACTATGGACATTCATAAAAGATCCTTTAAAATCCACCGTAAACCTTTTGGTAATATTCGATAATCCTGAAAAATTAATAGTACTCTTTTTCTGATCGGTATTTGGAACGGTACCTTTTTGATTTGAATTGGTTATTGATAATCTCATATTTCCCCAAGAGCCGCTATTACTGATTGCAACATTATTAACTGAAGTAATACCTGTTACAAAATAGCTTTTAATATTGTTGGGATGAGAGATCCAGGGAGTAGCTGTCCTTTTTCCAGCGGCATCAATGGGGCTATTAAACTGTGGAAGTACCAGGGTTTGTCCTACAGTTTGAGGGATTCCTGCAGCAATCGTCCAAAAGAGTTCCCCACCCGCCACCAGGTCTTCTGCCTTAACAATATAATCTAGCCTTGGACCCCAGCTTTCATCAACCCCATCATATTTTCCACCATTATTACCATCTTTGTACCAATACATTTGCGCATTTCCCTGACCAAATTGATTTTGATAGGTTGGTAAAATTAGCGGGCTTCCAAATGTAGTTGTTGATTCAGCAGTAATAGTAAAACCTTTTTTAGAACCCGTTTTGGTTGTAATAAGAATAACGCCATTGGCTCCCCTTGAACCATAAAGTGCTGCAGCATTTGCCCCTTTAAGAACTGTTAATGTTTCAATATCAGAAGGATTTATATCAGCGGCTGCATTACCATAGTCAACGGATGTTTGACTTGCATTTACAGAAACTTGAGAATTCCCAACGGGTATTCCATCAACTACAAATAGTGGTTGATTGTCTAACCTTAAAGAATTGTTTCCCCTGATGGTAATGCGTGAAGACGCGCCGACTGCCCCATTTGAATTATTAATATACACGCCCGCCGCTTTACCAGCAAGTGCATTAATAAGATTTGGTTCAGCAGATTTCTTGATCGACTCTCCTGAAATATCCTGGGTTGAATAACCTAGTGCTTTTTTTGCTCTTGTAATTCCAAGGGCAGTTACAACAACTTCATTTAAACCGAGCGTTTCGGTTTCCATAGTTACGTTAACAACTGAACGGCCCGAAATTGCAACCTCCTGTGTTTTCATCCCAACAAAAGAAAAAACCAAACTGCCTTTTGGGGTAGCATTTATAGAATAATGACCATCTTTATCCGTCATGGTCCCTTCTGACTTTCCTTTGACTTTTATATTTATAGATTCAAGCGGTCCTTCAATATTCCGAACAGTGCCGGTTATCGTTTGTGCACTTAGGAATGAATATCCTGAAATAGCGAATGCTATTACAATACTGAATATTTTTTTCATACAGCAGATTTAGTTTACTTTTTCAAATAATGTGTAATGTAAATTGCTGTTAATAAATAATGAAATCAACCAATATTGGTACTTAAATTGATACTATTTTAACATAATACCATTTGAATCTAATCAATTCTCCTCATTTAGCGCAGTTACTGGTATACCCCATAACTATTTAGCAAGTTTGCAGAAAAGACTTAACAATTATTTTGCAGGCAATTTTTAATTTGGCTCTTCTTGAACAGACAATACATCAATTAATGCCCCCATACGAGGATTGCCAATACGAAGGTCTTCAAAACCAATGTTTGTTGTTTTGCTTATTGCTTTGAAAGAAAAACTGTGCTTCGGCCATTTGCCAAATTCAGAAAAAAATTAGGGAGTATATTTTAAGTCCTTCGAAAGTAAGGCCATCGCAGCATTATGACCGGCGATGCCGCTAACCCCACCGCCGCGACGTGCTCCTGCGCCTGCAAGATAAATATGCGGATCATCAGTTTCCGCACCCCAAAGTTGGTGGCTGCTCCTTTCACCATCACGATCAAGGAAAGGAAAATCCAAGTCGCGATGAAATATATTTCCACGCGGTAGCGAAATTTCCTGTTCAAGATCGAGCGGTGATTTTACTTCAATTGCTAGGGAACCATTGTTGCAGGGAGCCAAAACGGATTCAATAGGATCAAGCAAGTATTGATTCAGACTAGCGATGGCACGCTCTTTGGCTAACGCCTTGGCAACTTCCGGATTGGCATCAAAAAGTTTTGCGGGCGTATGCAAACCAAAAAGGGTTAGCGTATGAAAACCTTTCTCGTTCAACTCTGCGGACAAAATCGATGGATCGGAAAGTGTATGACAGTACATCTCCAAAGGCAGGAGCTGCGGCATTTCTCCATTAAGCGCAGTAGCGTATGCAAGTTCCAATTGAGAGTAGCTTTGATTGACATGGAATGTACCGGCAAAGGCTAGCCGAGGGTCCATATTTGACTTAAGGCGAGGCAGGCGAGATAATAGCATATTTATTTTCATCTGTGCTCCCTCCAAAGATTCCGGTACAGCGCTCCCGCGCAATCGCGCTAAATGCTGAGGCGCGGCGGCAAAGAGCAGATCCTTAGCAGTGTATATGTCTCCAGATTCCGTTTCAACACGAATGCCCATCGCTCCGCTTTCTAGTGCTATAACCTTGGATTGCAGTTGTATGTCTACACCTAGTGAAATGGCGATGCGATGAAGCTCTTTCACCAAAGTACCCATTCCACCCTGGGGCACACGCCACTTTCCATTGCCATTTCCGATTAGGTGATATAAAAAACATCGATTGGCCTGCATATTATTAGCCGACGCAAATGTTCCGATTAATGCATCCGTCAAAACCACGCCTTGCACAAGATCATCACTAAATCGATTGCGAATGACTTCACCAATTGGAACTTCCATCAGGTGGCGCCATACCTCGGGGAGTCCCATTTCGGATTTGAGATCCGCTGCAGTTTTGAGCGGCTGGAGCATGGAAGGTGCGATACGCTTTGCTAGTAAAGCAATAGCACTGTAAAACTCACACCAAGCTTTCCCTTCCTTATCCGACCCTGTAAGCTTACGAAAGCTATTAGCAGTCTGCTCATCCCACTCCGATGAAATGAAAAGTCCATCATCTCTTCCCCCTCGCTCATAAGGAGTATAAGAGGCAATCGGGCGACCAATTGTTGTAAAATTAATACCTAAGTCAGCCACAATTTGATCGGGCAACAGCGATACCAAATAGGAATACCGTGAAAGTTGAGCATCATATTCGGGAAAAGATTTTACGCTGGTAGTGGCGCCTCCAAGTTCCTTATTGGACTCGAGAAGGATTACGCGTTTACCCGCCTTGGCAAGATAGCTTGCAGCCACTAAT
>CANJAW010000112.1:0-7975 GCA_947472215.1 Chitinophagaceae bacterium | reverse complement strand
GAATCCATTTTCCGGTTATCAATTGAATTATACTTTTGGTGATACTGTAATTACATATTCCCCTTCACCCAATTCAAATTTACCAGTTTGTACACTTTCTATTTTTTCAGGTTTAAAATTTTTGTTGGTTGATTTGATCGTTATTTTTTGTGACTGACTAATTGGTAAAATTACGTCTGCACTGCTTTTTGCAGGAATAGTTAATTCGTATTGTACAGTGCCCGGCTGTACCTTCTTCCAGTTTGAAATAATTTTACCGAAGGGTGAAAAATAGGAACAGTTTACATATTCCAATCCTCCAGGAGTGGACGGACCGATAATAAATTTTTTAAACCCGGGACTTTTAGGGTCAGGCCTTATTCCAGCCAACCAACGGTAGAACCATTCTGATACCGTTCCAAACATGGGATGACAATTGGAAAATGTATCATCGCTTTCCTTCCAGGTTTCCCATAAGGTAGTGGCTCCATTGTCAATCATAAAACCCCAGCCAGGGTAAGCTTTACTATTTACGATGTGAAAGACTGTATCAGAAGAAATATTTTCAGAAAGGGTTTCGAGAACATATTTAGTCCCAAAAATTCCGGTGGTAAAATGCCCTGCTGGACCATTCTGAACTGCGCTTAACAATGAATCTTTGGCTGCATTAATTTTATTGGCGGGAATAATTCCGTGATAGAGTAATGTGGAAAACAATGTTTGCCTGTTTATTTTCCCTGACACCGGCTTATCCCAGAATTCAGCTTGGATTAGGTCTTTCAATTTTTTTGCTAATCCGGCATATTTCTGCTCATTTTCTGCATCTCCCATAATAACCGCAAATTTTTGCATAATCCGGGCACATTGCAAATAATGAGCGGTACCTGTTAATTGCACAGGAACAGGTTCCATTGATTCATGGTCACTCAGTCCATCATCTACCAGTCCACTTGGATGGATTCTTGCCGCCTTGTCCATCCATTTTTTATCGAGTTCATACAATTCTTTTAACATTGCTGTATCGTTGTAATACAGCAAAAGGTAATCCTGGGTGATAAGAAAAGCGGATTCCCAGCTTATCCCGCAATAGTTAATTCCGGTAAATGGCGCCGTATCAACAAACAACGAATCATTCATCGCATCCACCCAATCGTAAATGGTTTTCCGGTAGAATGACTGCATGTTAAAATTGTAGATAAACGATTCGCTGGTAGCATTTAAATCTCCACCATAGCCGAATTTTTCTCTTGCAGGACAATCAGATTGGACGCTGACAAGGTTTGAAAGAAATGTTCGTTTCGTGGCTTCCTGAATTGAATTTAGCAATTCGGAAGAAGTCGAAAAGCTGTTTTTATTATCGACATTTGAATGAACAAAAAGACCTTTAATATCAGCAACCGAAGGGATATGATCCAATCCTTTAATTTCCATGTACCTGTAAACATGAAAAGTAAAATCAGGTTTAAACCATGCTGCTTTCTCATCACCAATAATATAGCTATCCTTTTGCCATGCTACATCAGGTGCACCCGGACCGCCCACACCTTTTCGTTTAATCTGCCCGGCTACTGTTGTCATTGGATTCAATTTTCCATCGGTATAAATTCTTTCGCCAAACCTGAAATAAATCGTATCGCCTGTTTTACCAGATAACTTTATCTTGTAGGTTCCTGTAAAATTTACCCCCATATCCACTATGTAAATTCCGTTTACGGGGGAATAGATTTTAATGGGGGTTATCTCACTTGTAATCTGCACTGGAGGAGAAAAGGCCTTCTGCAACTGTCCGCCCGGAGGGTCAACTTTTTTTGCCAAATGCCAGGAACGAACATCCTGCCCTATCCTATTCCATCCTTTTATTTCTTTGCGTGCATCATAAACAACACCTAGGTAAACATCATTTTTAACAATTGGCCCATAGGTATATTTCCAGGTATTATCAGAAACAATAGTTTCCGTTTTTCCATTTTGATAGTGTATAACAAGTTTGGCGATAAATGCCGGTTTCCCTACAGTCAAATCATTTCTTAAATTTCTTCGACCCCATTTTCGCAGAGGGAGCGGATTATAAAAACCATTCCCCAATGATACACCCAAACAATTATTAACAGAGGTTACGAGAGCGGTGACATCATATGTTGAATAGTAAATCCGTTTAGTAAAGTCAGTCCACCCTGGATCGAGCTCATTTTTTCCAACAGGCTCACTATTTAAGGTAGCTTTGTAATATCCTGCAGCAGTGATGAAAAGCGTTGCCTTTTCAATTTTGCTTTTCAGTGAAAAATCTTTTCTAAAAAGCGGGGCCGAATTGTCAAGATAAAACAAGGAATCGCTGGCAGGAAGTTCACGGCTATCGCTAATCCATTGTGCCTTGTCATTTTTTTCAAATCCGCCGGGCAGGTTTTGGGCTGAACTCCAGCTACCCAAAAAAAGTAAAATCAGGTTAATTACAAATGGTAGTTTTTTCATTTTACGAAATCATTTTTTGATTAATTAAAGGTATTTCAGCTTCAGTATTGCATTCTCTTCCTACTTCTTATTTCTTTCATTAAACACCGGAACCGTTCTTTGGGTAATGGGTTTATTTTTTACTACTTATTCAACAATTATTTTGGGCAACTCAGTGGGTACTGTAGGTAGTACATTTTTTTTGAAAATCGGATTTGCTGTTTCGTTACTTGATTCATATTTTTTTAAAAAATATCCTTTTCTATTTTTGAATTCTTTATTGTGGGTTTTATCAATGGTGAGTTTACCGACTGTATAAAATCCCCTGGCTTTACTGCTATCAGAGATAGTAACATATTCAAGAGGTCGGTTATTTTTGGTTTGCGACAAAAATTCGCCGTGAGGCATCAATTCAATTTCCTTAAGCTCCATTTCTATTTTTTCTTTGGTGAACTTGGTAACCATATAATTGATCCGGGTATTGTAACCAATTAATCCACCATGGGCTACCTGCATGACACCATCGCGCTCGGTGCAGGTAATGGCATGAACTTCTCCGCAGAGGTAAATATCTACCCCATTTTTTTTCATTAGCTGCCAGAAATCAGATTACCTACCTTCTTGTATATATATACCACTGCTACTCCATTCACGAACAGGGCCAAGTACCGGCACATGCCCTACAAGGATTCGGTGGTCCACATCAGCATTCGAGTCCAGAACCTTTTGGACCCATTTCAATTGGTCGCCTGTAACACCTGGTTTTATAAATCCCCAGCTGCTTTGTCCTTCTTCAAAAACATCAACCGATATAAAAAGTGTATTATTAAACCTCCACCAAAATGCGGTACCTTTCATATTATCCGGTCCATTCTGAGGCATTTTCAAATTATCAGAAAAAGCTCTTTTATAAAGCTCTACCGCCTTGAATTTTTTCACGTCTCTCCAGGCATCATCACCTATCTCATGATCCCCGATAGATGAGTAAAATTTTAAATTATGGTCTTTCATCCGGTTAACCCAGTTGGAATAATAATATTGGGAATACTTTTTAATAGTATCCGCATCATTCCAAAGCTTGCTATCCCAATGTCCCATCACAAGATCTCCGGCCACAATCACAAATTCAGGATTCTCTTTCTTTATTGAATTTAAAATATAATTAAGTGCATCCTCCCATCCTTTTTGTGGATAATCACAATCAACATTCAGAAAGTCAGGAATACTAACTACTGTAAAGGGTTTGTTGGATTTACTTACCTTATTTACTTTACAACCAGAAAAGAGGAAAGCACTGTTTAGCAAAAAAATGATGCCTATTATTGTAACAACTAATTTCATGTGTTTAGTTTGATAAAGTATTTTGAATACATCATTTTTAAAAGTCAATCTTTATTTATTTTTTTTCTTTCCTCCCAATTTATCACCCCAACCCTTGATGCCCATTTTTCATATTTCCCAATCATTTCACCTATAATTTTAGGATAAATAGCCGCAAGATTATGTATTTCGGTACGATCTGCTTCAATATCGTACAATTCCCAATCCTTGCTGTTTGAAACCAATTTCCATTTCCCATCCCGAAACCCTCGGTTTCCTTCATGCTCCCATCCGATTGGATTATGTTTAAATGTTTTGTTTTCAAATACAGGTCGAATGCTTTGGCCTTCTTGCTGGATAATAGAGTTGCCACCATAAGTTTTTGGATAAACTGCCCCTGCAACATCAAGACAAGTTGCCATTAAATCGATTACATGTCCAACCTGATTTGTTATCCTGCCTGGTGATTTTATTCCTGCCGGCCAGTGTGCAATTAATGGAGTGGAGATTCCTCCTTCATGGATAAAGCTTTTAAACATGCGAAACGGCGTATTGCTTGCATTTGCCCATTCAGTGGAATAACTCATGTAAGTATCCTCGGGGCCGGGAAGGCGGGTCAAATCATTTCCAGGTTTATAAAGTGAGCCATCTTTTAAATAAAAAGGGAGCTGTAAAGATCGCCCCCATTTTTCGGTTAATACTTCCGCACATCCTCCATTATCAGCCAGAAACAAAATAAGTGTATTATCCAGTTGGCCCGTTTCTTCCAAAGCCCGGAGCACCTTTCCAATTCCCTGATCCATGCGATCAACCATTGCCGCATAAACTTCCATACAGGCCGCCCACCATTGTTTATTATCAGTATTTTCCCAGGCAGGCACTTCTTTATCCCGATCGCTAAGTTTCCATTTCGAATCGATAATTCCCATTTTCAACATTCTTGCCATTCGCTCTTCCCTGACTTTGTCCCAGCCTTTATCGAATTTTCCTTTATACTTTTTTATATCTTCCGGTAGTGCATGAAGTGGCCAGTGAGGTGCAGTATAGGCGATGTAGCAAAGAAAGGGTTTATCGGCATCCGATTTTGCATGATTCCTTATGAATTCATCAGCATAAGCACTGATTGCATCGGTATAATAAAAACCTTTGCCGGCTTCAATCGGGGTGTTATTTCTCGTTAACGTGGAGGGATTGTAATAACTACCGGCGCCATGGATAGTCCCGAAAAATTCATCAAATCCTCTTTGTGTGGGCCAATTGTGCTTTGACGTATATTTTTTTTTATCTTCCGGCAACCAGGTTTTCCAGTAATCAACATCTTTGGTTACATGCCATTTACCCGATAGGTAGGTTTTGTAGCCGTTGCTTTTGAGAACCTCTGCGATAGTAACGCAATTCTTGCTGATGTCGCCCCTGTAAGAGGGTTCACCCTGATCTACAGTCATATGGCCCATTCCTGCCTGGTGAGGATATAATCCCGTCAGCAGGCAAGCACGGGTTGGACAACATCGAGCAGCGTTGTAAAACTGGCGGAACCTTACGCCACCCTTTGCCAGTTTATCGAGATTCGGAGTTAAAATTTCACCCCCATAACTGCCAATATCAGAAAATCCCATATCATCGGCTAGAATGATAATAATATTTGGTTTTACCTGAGCATTTACAACCCTCGGAAAAATTGCAAGAGATGTAATCAGCATAAATAATTTAAGTAGCTTTATCATCTGATATATTTTTATCATTTTTCTACTTTTGTTATTCATTTTTTTATTTTGTTTTTAAGAAATTTAATACTCAAATCATTAATAAACATTCATTCGAGGCCAAATGGATTAAACTACACCATTGAATCTTATTACCTACGGAATATAGTATCCTGTATTCCTCATTTTTCAATTAAATAAATCCACCTCTTTCAATCCTGTTAACTAATTTTATTATATTAATTTCCTTTCCTTATTTTTTAGCATCTACGGGAAATAATGCTGGGTAACGCCGCTTTATCAATTCCTGCTCTGATGCATTCAATTGCCCGATTTCAATTGGTTTATCCTGTTGACGGGTCCCCTTCTGGTTAAGCCGGTTAAGTAAGCTCCAATTTCGGCTATTCTGGTCAGGCTTTGGGTCATCGGGTTCCTTGGCTTTGAGGTCGTAGCGAGTGAAATCGATGATTTTTTCCGAAGTACCTGTCTTCCAATCTCTTAAAAGGGCCAGTCGGAAATTTTTGTTCATATACCAGCGGATTTCCAATTCAGGTTCAGATCCTGGAAATCCGGATCCGCGTTGTACAAAACGATAGTTGATACTGTCATTGTTCCTGAACTGCTTGCGCCATGCTAATCCGAATTCTCCGACTGTAACAGCCCTGGCATTCGGCCATCTGCTCTTGATCCCTTCCAGCCAGCCAGCGATACCGGGAATAACTACACCAGGGTAAGGATAATGATATATTTTGTGTGCCTCAACTAATCCAAGTTCGCAGATGTTGGTAACCCAACCAAACCCGTTGAGATTAAATCCTTCGTCGAAATGAGCTGAAGTAGTGGCAATCATCTCCTTCAGGCCCTTTTCGGCACCATACCTGATCACTGTTTCTATCGGTCCTACTCCCAGCCTGCTATTAAAGCCATTTTCGAAGCCTGCCCTGCGTGCGGTCAAAAAATCACAAGTCCAGCCGTCCATGTTTACACAGTCTATCTGGTCAGTGCTGTTCTGGGCCGCTTTAAGAAAATGTTGGCGCGAAGGATAATAAGGATAAGAAATAGAACCGTCCCCGTCACCATTATCTATCGCATACTGACTCCAAATATTTCCCTGGCAAACGTGAATGCCCTCTTTTTCAGCCAAAAAACGCAGGTTCTCAGCAGCCAGAAAACCGGCAATGACACTGGAGGGCCGGTATCCGGCTCCAACCATTTGCGAAACCATTTGCAAACCTTCCTGTAAATCCTGGTTCACTTGCTCCCTCGTATTATACATGTTTGAGAAATAGCCGCCAGGAGCAAAGGTGATCTCATCCCCAAATTTTTCATGATAATAGACTGCTAATTTTTTTATGCCAAGGTAATTGGGGCGATTGTCCTTTAGTGCAAGCCAACTGAAAGCCCAAGTAATTCGTGCCCCGGGTAAAGCCTTTTCTACAGCTTCCCTGAATGCGCTGGCTGCTTCCGGACTGTGAATGCCTGATTCATCTTCACCGACTGCTTTATAACGTGATATTTCAATTTGATTAACACGCACTAGGGTAATCAAAGTGATAAAGCGGTTACCCATAAGCTTTAACCCAGTATCTTTCGCTAATCCGGTATCAACTGCAGGATTAGCTTTCAGGCCCCTGGCCAACTGATTATAAACACTGATAACATGCTGTTTGCGACCAATAGCGTCGGCAATATTGTTGTCCTTTACATGGTCAACATATCGATATGCCAATGAATTTGCATCCGTTATCTGCGAAGGTATTATGACCGCCAATAAACTTAGCAGGTAAATGAATAGGCTTCTTTTAAATATTTTAATACGCATTTTTATTGCTTTAATAAAAGACTCATTGCTTCCTATTTGGAAGCAGCTTCCTGGTGTGTTACAATCGGAACATAGCCTACTTGCATACCCTTAGGCGGATTAACCAACAGCGCCGGATCAAGTGCCACCAATTCACCCATTGTAGGCGGAGCCATGTAATCTCTGTCAATAGGCCATTGCGCATGAACCTTTTCAATGAAAGCCTGTAATTTATCTTTTTGGGCTTTGCTCCAGTTGTATTGCTGGAAGGATGGTTGATCAACAAAACGATACCAGGAATAGGTAACTACAGAGCCGTCAATAAGCTTAACCTTGTAAGGGCCTGCAGCAGCACCGGGATTGGTCCAGGCTCCTTTTTCGGGAGAAGTATAGGGCTCACCAGGTTTCGCCAATACAAACTCTTTATTCAGGAGATTAGTTTTGGCAGGAACTTCAGATGCTGGTATTGCCACTAGTTGATCTCCTTCGTGCCGGAAGTACCTGGGAAAGTTTCCAAATTTATCGGTTTTACTATCAACCCATTTCAATCCCCAAACATTATCATTGTAAACCTTTGTATCAAAGATTTTTTCCACTCCATTAATTTTTTTACCAGCCTGATCATAACCAGGAGTTTTTGTTGTTAATTTTGATTTCCACGCACCCTTTTCATCGAACCTTCCCGAGCAAAGCGCACCGCCATCTCGCCATGCCTTAAACGTTT
>CANJAW010000111.1:0-7977 GCA_947472215.1 Chitinophagaceae bacterium | reverse complement strand
GTTGCCTTCGTTTCTATCGACAACCCTTTATCATTGATTAGTTCAAAACCCCTGACATCCATTTTATCCGAGGTTGCCAATTGTTTTGCAAAAGAAAAACGAAGCAATAATTTTTGATGCTTTATGATTGCACTTACTGCTACAGGACCACTAGCATTAATGGATTGATGGTAATCATTCCTCAAAGCGAGCCTAGCCAAGCGCTCAGCCACTTCTTTTTTCTTTACCGGATGTACATTGAGTGAGTCACCTAGGTCCATGCTAATGGCCATACCACTATTGGGAATCTTTTTTTGCAACCGGTTTTGCATATCCCTGAATGAAGACCATGAAGGCCGGTCTAAAGCAGAGAGCTGCACATAATAAAAAGGGAAATTAGAGCCCCATTTATTCCGCCAGTTTTGAATCATTAATGGAAATAAATATTCATACAATTCAATATTATGGGCATTGCTCTCCCCCTGGTACCAGATTACTCCCTTGATGGGAAATTTTGTAAACATTGCTACTCCCGCTTCAAAATTATAACAGGGTTCGTAAGGATGCCGTTGCTTACCATTTATAGCATTTTTCAAATTAATAGCTGCTCGCTCCCTTACCCAGGGCATTATAAAATCAGATTTCCGCCAATTCGTTAACAGGTCCACCACCTTGTCATCCTGTTCCAATGTATGCCTGTCAATCCACGACTCAATGGGTGATCCACCAACTGCAACCTCAATCAAACCAATGGGTACATTCTGTTCCCTTGCAATTTCTTTACCAAAGTAATAGGCAATGGCAGAGAATGCTGCAGCACTCGTGGAATCACAAACCGCCCAGCTCCCTGAGAAAAAATCAAGTTGATTTGTTTTGCGTAAAACCGCCGAATCCCAGGGGCTACTATCTGTTTCACGCAAGGATTTAAAATTGAATAAACGAAGAGTGGTATTGTTAGCAGCCTTTGTTATTTCTTCGGCGCCCTTCCAAGAGTTGATTAATGGAAAAGCCATATTCGATTGTCCGGAACAGAACCATACATCCCCCATCAAAATATTTTTAATTTCAATGGTCTGTTTTTCGGTAAACACTTTCAGTTGGTAGGGGCCGCCAGCAATCAAAGCGGGAAAAACTACTTTCCATTGACCCATTTGATTTGCAGTAGCCAATACTTGCTGATGATGAAAAAGAATGGTAACCTTGTCGCCCCCATTAGCAGTTCCGAAAATTACAATGGGCTTCTTCCGCTGCAATACCATATTATCTGTAAAAAAAACGGGCAATTTTAATCCGCCAAAATATTGTGTAATTTTTTCATAAACAGTTTGAGCAATAATGGCAGCACCTTCCCTTAGCGGATGAATGGCATCTGGAAAAAGATCTGGGCGATGATATAATTTTTCATGCAGATCAATAATGTCTATATGATTCGCTTTTGCAATTCGCGGGATACATGCTTGAATTTGCCAGTACCAATCACGTGTACCCGATTTAAAACGGGGATGCTCATTAAAAATGGGTGTAAGTCGACAGATAAATAATTGAACAGTAGGATTGTTTTTTTTTAGCGTATCCAAAAGCCATGAAAAATCAGCTTCAAATTCATTCTTGTAATTTGGCCAATTTCTGGGATCTGTATCATTTAAGCCTAAATGAATAATAACAATATCCGGTTTGAATGAAATAGCATCCGCAAATTGGGTGGTTTTGTAATAGGGCTTATGCCCTTTTTTTAAAAGGGTGGCGCCGCTGTATCCAAAATTCTTAACGACATATTGATTACCTAGTAATCCTTGCAACTGGGCAGGATAAGCATCCTTCAACGGGTCTGCAAGCCCCATTCCTGCCGTAACTGAATTTCCAATACAGGCTAGCTTGAGTGGTTTAGTTTGCGCAACTACCCCTGCCTGCACAAACAGGTAAAAAACAAAACTTAGGAGGGGAACTTTTTTTAACACCGTTACTTATTTAATAATATCCGTGATAGGTATCCGAACAAAATACAAATCTCTCGACCCTTCGTATAAAATACCGATGGCACCGTCATTGATTGATGTCAATGATGAATAGCCAAAGCATTTTCTTTGATCTATTAATAATTGATTAGCAGACTGCCAGCTTTCTCCAAAATCAAGACTTGCCTTAATGGTAATATCAAAACGACCATAGGGTGTATTTGGATTACTAAAGAACAATACTTCCTTCTTTTGCCCTTTCAAATTTACTGTTGCTTTAATCAAACTGCCCATACAAACTGGATCGGGCAACATATTGTAAGAAGAAAAATGCTCCACCCAATCATTCCCCATATTGGAACTGGTGGCTACACTTCTAAATCCTCCCCGATTATCCCGCATATTCAACATCAATTTGCCAGGAGTAGTTTCTACCAATTGACTCTCTGTGGTATTTGACTTTGGCCCTGTCAGTTTTCCCTTCCAGCTAACACCATGGTCGGCACTATAAATAAGTGTAGACCAGGGTAACTTATTTTCATCCCAATATTGAGCTGCAAACACAATTTTACCATCCTTCATAGCAATACCATTGCCCGGCCCGGTAAAAAACAAGTGCCAAATTGGATTTTTAACCTGCTCGGTAATACTTTTTGGTTTGGTCCAAGTAAGTCCATCGTCATCAGAACTTACCACCACCAGCTGGCCAGTTGTATCGGGAGATAAGCCAGGCATAGAACCAGCAATAGATCGATAACCTTTACTCCAGAGTGCAGCTACCCATATTTTTTTTGTTACGGGGTCAAACAAAATAGCGGGGTCACCCACACCATTGTTTTCATGAGGTGCGCCCATGTCTATAATTATTTTCATTGGCTGCCAGGTATTACCTCCATCAATACTCCGGCTCATGCCTACATCAATATTTCCGGGCAAGTCGGTACTATTTTTATACCGAATATCATATACACCAATTAGAGTGCCCTGATTGGTAGTGATGACCCCTGGAATGCGATAGGTATTTACATTATCGTCATTGGCTTTTCTAACAGCAACGCCTATATATTTTTTATAGCCCGTAGCTTGCTCTTTTACCAACAGCGTTTTGTTAGCTGCATCTACCAATCCACTGACGTGCAACTCGATTTTTTTAGTGATATCCGCCTCCTGTTTTAATTTTGCACTCAACCAGATATAATGCCAGCCTGGCTTCAAGTCAAGTTGAACAGGAATGGAGAAATTGGACTTACAATCCGTAACGGAACTGAGCAGTTGACCAGTCGAAAATAGCGGTTCCAAATCAGTGAAATACAATTCTAGTTTTTCAATGGTGTTTATTCCCTCCTTATTTAAAGTACAATTGATTTCTCGAAATTTTCCAACATTCACTTGGCCTGGGATATATATTTTAATGCAAAGTAAAGGGTTAACAGCCAAGCCTTTTATAACTGGAAGGATTGGCACCTCAGAAGAAATTTGAATGGTCTCCGATAAAGTTACAATGGACGCTCGCTGCCCATTTCCAGAAAAAGAAATCAAAACGAACCACACCGTAATTGGTACTGCAAATAATTTCATATAGCTAAATTTATTTTTTGATGGCCTCATCGGTTGACTTAACGACTGGCCGAATTTACTTCAGGTGTTAGGATAATACTATTAATGGTGCTGTTTGTTACCAACCATACAATTACTTCTTTTACAGTCCAGCTCAGTCTGTAAAATCATTCACTGTAGGTCGGAGAAAATAGAGTTGAATAACGAGTGCAACCAATACAATGGCCGCCAACATTGAGAACCCTTTTCCCAAGCCACCGGCATCCGTAAATTTACCTAATAAACTGGTAATAAACGCACCGGCAAAAACCCCCACCATATTCATTAATCCATAAGCTGTTGCTCTATATTTAACTGAAACAAACTGACAAAGAATCGGCATATTATTAGCATCAAACATTCCATAACCAATACCAAATAAAATAGCTGCTCCTACTACGAAAAAAAGCGAATGGCCAAACCCGATAAATAACAAAGCGGGAATAGTAAATGAAAGACCGATGGCACTAGTATATACTCTTCCCTTGTTATTATTTTGAACCCACTTATCCGACAAAATCCCACCGACCAAAACACCTATAAATGAAGAAACCGCAATGGTGATTGTTGATAAAGGTCCCGCCTTTGACATAGGTATCGATAAATTTTGCGAAAAAAGAGTGGGGAGCCAGTTTTTAATTGCCCAACCCGGTAAGCTAGGGATGGCAAAATAAAAAAGAATAATCCAGAATGAAATATTAGTAAATAATAAAGCTACCCCTTTGAATAATCCGGCATTCGATTTATTTGAAAACTGATCTAAATCGCTTGTAGTAGCAATGTTTTTTTTGTCTTTTAAAAATAAAATTAAGATTGCCGAATAGGCAATTCCAATAATTCCAAAAAAATGAAATGTTAACTGCCATGACCAGTTAGCGGCAACTGTAGCACCAAAACCGCCAATCGCCTGACCCATATAAAAACCCGTCATATGAATACCGATTGCCAACGACCTAGTTTTAGAAGTATGAAAATCTGCTATCAATGATAAGGCTGCTGGAATATACAGTGCTTCACTCACCCCCATAATGGCCCTCAACCAATATAGTTGATTAAAAGAAGTAGCATAGCCCATAAAAAAAGTGACCCCCGACCACACAAACAAACTTCCTACAATCAACCATTTTCTGCTCAACCTATCCGCAATCATACCCGAAAAAGGACTCATGAATCCATAAATCCAAAGAAATATTGCCATCAGGTAGCCGAAGTTGGTAGCCATTTGCAACTCATGGATATCAATCTGCATGGACGGTTTCATCGTGGATAGCATCTGCCTATCCATATAATTCAACAACGCCACTACCCATAGAAGGCCTACAACAATCCAGGGATATTTTTTCGAATAACTCATTTTAAATATAGTTGGGCTGATAATATTTGAGCAGTACGAACCCCTGCTTTAATTTCACCGCTAGGTAGGATTATCCAGTCACCCCATTGCAGGGCAGTGGTTGTAACTGGAACGGCAAATGGAATATTTCCCGCTATGGTCCATTCATCATTTGTTGAATTGTATTTCAGTATTTCAGTACTAAACCCCGGATGTGAAGATTGTAATTTACTTTTTTGTTCAGTAAGTATCTGTTTTTTATCAATTGATTTTTCAGTGGCAATCGCCGCAATCAACTTTTCTACCTGATAAAACGTTTCTCCCTTATCCCCACCAAACATTAAAATATTCCCTATCCCTGCTGCAATACCCGTTCCTGCACATAAATTATAAGGCATCGATTTTTTCTCAACCCATATTTTTTCCTTCACATCGAATGCGTAAACGGAAGAATGAAAATCGCTGATTCCGTTAGTATTTTTATTTCGCCCACCCAATAAATAAATAGAAGATTTTTTTTCATCCGACTGTACAGCCAGCACAGCATGAGAAACCGGCTTTGGAATGGAAGGTAATGGCTGCCATCCAAGATGGGTATTTTTCATATCCAGTTTATAAAAATGGTCCGAGGAACTTAGTTCATTTTCACCCCCTGCCAAATACAAGCTATTTTCATAATAGGTAGCAACCGCATTGGTAACGGGAACAGGAAGGCTGGGCAAATCTTTGCATACCAAATTTTTTACAACGGGATCCCATTGTAACATTACTACTTTATCCGTGATACCCTGTTCATTTTCACCACCTGCATAGACAATTCCTTTTGGAGTAGAACAACTTGCCGCATAGGCAATAGGATTGGGCAGGGTAAACGTTCTAGAAAAAAGGGTAGCCTGGTTATTTATTTTTTCATACACATACACCTCATGGCAATATTTTTTTTTACCTCCTAGCCAAGGCATCGCATCCGGGAAGTTGGCACCTCCCGCAATAATCAATGCATTTTGGTGAATTCCGCAAACAGCACCAGCAAGGCCGAATGCTTTTGCATGTCCGCTAGTAGCCGGTAATACTGCTGCTATTTTCCACTGAATGGAATTAAATGGTTTGTTTTGAGCGGTCATTGCATTGTTACTTAACATGCCCATAAATAAAATAAGTATTGATGACCTTTTCATTTGCCTTAGGTATTTACCGGAGAGGATATCCTGGAGCAAAAGCTACTGAAATTTATTTGTTCTACCTCATTTTTAAATGATTCGAACTGAACTGCGGTCATATTTTTAACAGGTAGGCGAAACTCACCGCAATCCAATCCAATAATTTTCATATACGCTTTACCGGTAGCAATACCTCCATATTTCCCTAATAGACGAATCATATCAATGGATAACTGCTGCAATGCCTGTGCCTTTGGAAGATCATTATTATTAAATGCCTGTATCAAATCATAATAGAGAGCGGGGGCATAGTTAAATGTACTCCCTACAGAGGCTTTGGTACCCAATGGCAATGCTGACAACATATTTTCATCCCTGCCCCAAAGCATATCATATTTTCCATTTTTAAAATGAAGACAAGAAAGAAAGTCCATAAAATCTTCATGGGTATATTTAATTCCTGCAAAATTGGGAATTTTCCCATCAATTACACCTAACAAATCATGCATAGGGAAGTCGACACCGGTAAGTACTGGCACATGATAATAATAGAATGGCATGTCTGGCACCGCTGAGGCGACTTCTATGCAACACTTCGCCAGCATATCTACATTTGCCGGTTTGAAATAGGAAGGTGATGTTAAAGCAACGGAATACAAACCTTGCTGCTTTGCATACACGGCAAGCTCCTTACATTCGCTCAGGCTATTGCCACCCAACAGTAACATAACCTTAAAATTAGCATCATCATTTGCGCAAGCTGCCCATGCCGCAGTCACAGCCATTTTTTCTGTAATGCTCAGAGAAGCCCCTTCTCCGGTAGAACCGCAAATGAATGCGCCAGTAACCCCATTGGAAACCAACATTTCATAATAAGCCGGAATAATAGATAAATTCAATGAACCATCTTTATTCATTGGTGTAAACGGTGCTGCGATTAATCCTTCCAAATGTTTCATCTAATAAAAATGAGTGAGTGATTTATTTACCAATGGCCAATACTTTAATTATTCAACAATAAAACCATCTTGAATAATTGCAATTGGCATGAGGCTGGATAAATATTTTTTTAAACTTTTACTTCCGGTTATTTACAGTATACCGGGTAAAAAAATAACCGATATACTGTAAACAACATTGGAAATAAGTGCTATACTTTGTTTTTATTTATGGCTTAGCGGTTGGATAACCAGGTGTTTGATTTACCAATGGGTCATTCGTCCAAATTGCCGGCTCTATTGGCCACAAGGTTTTAAAACCCTGGGTAGCCTTGTCCAAAACACCATAAGGATTACCAGCTGCTTTGAATACGAGCGGATCGGTACCAAATTTCATACGACGCAAATCATACCATGCCTTTCCTTCATATACAAATTCCTTATTTCTTTCTGCAAATATAGCCAGTTCATTGGCATCTTTAGTAGAGCTAACAAAGGGGGTAGGGTCTACCAATGGAGCAAATGCACGGTCGCGAATTAGCTTAATATAACTAGACGGATCAGTTCCTTCGGCATTCACTATTTCTGCCAACATCAACAATCTATCTGCTTCGCGATAAATAGGCCAATCGTCAGCAAAATATCTTTTATTGGCACTAATTGTACCTAGAAATTTAACTAGCGCAGTGTTCCTTATTGAAATGGCATAAGGCGGAGTGCCTGATTTTGTTACTTTATAATAATCGTAAAAAGTTGCATCCCTTCTCTTATCCGTAACGGCATAGGACTGAAACAAAGCAAACGTATACCCATATCGCTGAATAACCGATTGAGAATTGGTTGCTGCTAATACCAATGGATCAACCAGTAAAGCACCACTTGCCAATGAATCTTTATAATGTAAATTGTCAAAATTATAAGTAGAATACGTATAAGTGGCAACATTCCCCATCTCTGCCTCCCCTACCAAATAACGGATTGCAAAAATGATTTCGTTATTATTCTTTTGAGCATAG
>CANJAW010000110.1:0-8006 GCA_947472215.1 Chitinophagaceae bacterium | reverse complement strand
GATATGATACCAATGCGGTAAAGTTCAGGGGTTATATCGGCTGGAAACAGGATAATATTTTTGCCGCAAGGTTAGGTTTAACAACAGAAGCCGCAGCACTCACTTTACAAAAATTGAAAAATGCTGAAAGGCGTTTCCCTGCTTTTTGGGGGCCGGGTTACGACTGGATACCAGATCATAACTGGGGTGGCAGCGGAATGATTGGTTTGCAAGAAATGCTTTTACAAACCAATGGAGAGAAAATCTATTTATTTCCTGCATGGCCTAAAGAATGGGCCGTACACTTTAAATTGCATGCCCCTTATCAAACAACCATAGAGGCAACAATAAGTAATGGCAAATTAACACAGCTAAAAGTATTACCAGAATCAAGGAGGAAAGATGTTGTCCTTCTTTACTAAATAAAATATCCTCTTAGATGAGGATATTTTATTTTAAAAACTACTGATTACTTTCGTCATTTAGACCAGGACCGAACTAACAATTATTGAAAAGACCACTTGCTTTCTATGATTATTCATGGATTAATACTTTATAAAAAGGCTACAAACTAAACCATTTCAACAGGTGCTTCGTAGCTCTTAACTTTATATCCAAACATACCAAAGTAAATAATGACTAAGAAACATACCAATGGTACACTATATCCTATCTGAATATTATCACCATATATATCTATCACAGCACCCATAATGTACGGGAAAATAGCCCCACCCACAATGGACATTACCAATAAGGAAGACCCAATTTTTGTTTCATTTCCCAATCCATGAATACCCAATGCGAAAATAGTTGGAAACATAATGGACATAAAAAATCCTAACGCACCAAGTGAATAAATTACAGAAGCCCCCTGGCCCAGAATGGCAAGCAGACATAATAAGGTAGAGATAATAGAATAAATCGTTAATAATTTTTGGGGAGAAATGAATTTTAATAAAAAGGTTCCAATGAAACGACCAGCCATAAACAATAAGCCGTAAACACCCAAGTAATAACCAGCGGTTTTTTCATCAAAACCTCCACCCTGTTTTGCCATACGTATAAAAAAACTGGTAACACAAACCTGTGCTCCCACATATGCAAACTGTGCTATCACTGCCCAAGTAAGGTGGCTATGCCTAAATGATTTAAAAAACTCAATCGGCCTTACAACCCTTGAATCATCCTTTACTTCGGGGAAATTGAAAAAGTAAAATAACACTGCAACCAATATCAGCACTACACCCAAGATAATATATGGAATTTTAACAGCGGACGCCTCACTATTTAAATAGATAAATTTTTCAGTAGCTGGCATGGCAGCAAGTTCTGCACCAGTATGCTCTACTCCAGATAGAATAAATATTGTACCGATAATAGGTGCCACCATCGCAGAAAATCCATTGAATGATGCAGCCAAATTTAGTCGGAACCCTGATGTTTTTGCAGGACCAAGAATAGCAGCATAAGGATTTGCCGCTGTTTCCAAAATCGCCAAACCACAACCTATGACAAACAAGGCCAATAAAAAAAACTCATAACTTCTGCTATTGGCTGCAGGCACAAACAAAAATGCACCAAATGCGAACAATAATAAACCGGTAATAATTCCACTTTTGTATCCCCATTTTTTTAAAAACATTCCAGCGGGAATGGCCATTAAAAAATAAGCAAGGTACACGGCTGTATCGATTAAAGTAGATTGCCGGTTGTTCAATTCGCAGGCCTTTTTGAGATGGGGAATTAAAATTGAGTCGAGATTGTGCACCATACCCCATAAAAAGAAAAGACTGGTTACCAGGATAAATGGTACCAATAATAAATTCTTTCCTCCCTTGCCTGAAGTATTGTTTAATTGCTGACTGCTAGTAGCAGAAACTGGAATTGCCATAATGGATTTTATTTTGGGTAAGATAGTAAGCTATTTTGTAATCGACTCAATTTACTTTGTTTACGACCAATAAATGATCACATACCAACACCAACTCACCATGTTGGTTGAATATTTCAACATGTTCTGTAACGGTTCCTTGCCTAGGATTTTTTGCCTCCTCTTTTAAAGTAATGGTAATCTCTGAATGGATGGTATCACCAATAAAAACGGGTTTGATAAATCTAAGTCGGTCATACCCCTTCGACATGGCCTCGGGGTTGATTTCACCAGCAGTTAAGCCTATGCCAATGCTAAATACGAGAGTTCCATGGGCAATGCGTTGCTTAAAAGGCTGGGTTTTGCACCATTCCGCATCCATATGATGGGGAAAAAAATCACCTGTTTGACCTGCATGTACAACGATGTCTGTTTCAGTAATGGTTCTTCCCAAAGTAATACGCTTGCTATTGACTTCATAGTCTTCAAAAAAAGTAGATTGAATATGCATGTTGGATTTGTAAATTTTAAGATAATTCGATACTACAAAATAATTTAACTAAAAAAATGTTCATTCACTGTGATTACCTTGCTCCCATCACAATAATTAACCATTACTTAAAACGTTCCGCTACCACTACCCCTCCCTTGTCACTTGAAATATAGGCACTTTCCACCACTGCCATGGTTTTAATCACATCCTCCACTCCTGTTGGCAATTTATCCGAGGAGCCTTCCTTGTAACACATCAAACTTGCCATGGTACCGATAAATGCATCGGGAAACCATGAGCCTTCCAATGGCAATTTTTCCCATTTTGGCTCACTCGCATCCTGTAAAATACAATATTCAAACTCATCGGCTACACCATTTGGATAATCCATTAAAAGTCCCATTCTCGCTCTTATAGCACCTTTTGTGCCTTCCCACTTGATAAAACTTTCTTGATGTGCAGGGCCAAAGATATGATCATGGTTGGTATTAATTACTGCATGGACCGTATCACCGTAATCCAATAAAATGGTGGAACGGGTAGAAGATAATGTTTTTGCGGGATGCTTCAGTGTTTTAGCCATTACCGATATTGGGTCACCCAAAAAAGAGCGAATTAAATCAATATGATGAATGCTATGGTATTGAATTTCCAATCGAGGATGAACCATCACATGGGGGAAAAGTTCCCAGGGGGTATTGACGGTTACACGCACTTCCATATCAAATAATTCTCCAATCATCCCTTGCTCAATTAACCACCTAGCTGCGCTAACAAATGGTGCAAATCGCAACTGGCAATTGATGGCAGCCACTAATTTTTTTTCTCTACAAAGCTCCAATATTTCGGCAGACTGCGAAAAATAATCACCCATTGGCTTTTGAATCAGTACAGCTGCGCCATCTGGTAATTGCCTGAGGGTTTCAATAAACTGGTCGGGCATAATGGTAATATCGAAGACTGTATTGGAGGGAGCATTTTTAACCGCATCCCCAACAGTATCATATACGTTGGAAATATTAAATTGCTGCGCCAAAAGATCGGCTTTAGACTTGGTTCTGTTGGTAATCCCCAACACCGTAAACCCTGCTTTTTTATAAGCAGGAAGATGAGCATCTTTGACGATGCCACTTGCACCAATTATAATAATGGGCTGGCTGGTAATCGGCAATATGGGCTGATATAAAATATTCACTTTACAATTGATAAAATTTCTGAGCATTGGTATAAAAAACTTTCTCCTGATCCGCTTCATTTAATAACGAGCCAATCACTTCTTGATAAACCATCCAGGTATGGGCAAAATTTCCAGCCAATAAAGATACCGGCCAGTCCCCCCCACAAAAGCATCTTTCAACACCAAAAGTATCCAATGCGAATTCAATATAAGGCTTAATATCGTTAGCCGACCAGTTATTTTGAAGATTACAAGTTGTACCAAGCCCCGATATTTTCATATGAAAATTGCTGAGCTTGGCTGCATGCATCATCAATTCACCCCAACGGCCAAATTTTTGCTGGCTATGAATGGGGGGTTGATTGAGATGGTCAAATACCATTTTTAAATCCGGAACTTTACTGGCCACTTCAAGAACAGTTTCAATATGAGAGGGTAAAATACCTACCACATCGAAGGGTAAATGATACCCAGCCAATATTTGTAAACTTTCAATAACAGTATCCTGCAATAACCATCTAGCATCCGGTTCATCGTGAATTAAGTGCCTCACTCCCTTAAAATACAGATTGCCGAGATATTTATTTTGTAGAACTTGTAAAGTTTGTGCTGGATCCGTTAAAGGTAACCATCCCACCACACCAGTTACCCAATCATTATTAGCAGCAACTTCTAGCATAAGGTCGGTATCTTCAAAATTATTAGCGGCCTGAACCAAGACAACTTCTGTAAGACCGACTTGTTGGCGTACTGTATCAAATTCAGCAATAGAATAGGAACGATTTAAAATTGATTGATCATTTTTCAACCAATCATAGCTAGCCCTAGTAAAATCCCAAATATGAACATGGGTATCAATGATTCTTTTGTGCATACAATCGTATATTTTAAAAAAACCTTAATCAACAAGTTAGTAAAGAAGATCCATTCCAAAAAAGCTTTCGATGGCTAATCAGCAATCTATTTACCTAGACTGAAATATCTAACATGACCGTTCAACATCCTTATGCTAAATTAAAAATTGCTGATCAATAAATTCATTGTGTTCACCTAAACTTGGCGCCCCTATTGGCGAAGTTAAGATTTGGCCATCAACTCTGATTGGACAACGGGTGGTTAAAATATTTAATCCGTAACTAGTAGTAACTAACTGCTCCATATTTAATTGTTTATACCCCTGTTCCTGTATCAATTGCCCATAATTCAATACATCCGAACACCAAATATCGGCAGGAATCAAAACAGACAGCCAAAACTCAGTGGATTGGGAAAGTAAATGTGCTGCCAGAATGACTTTTATTTCATCCCTTAAAATAAACCAATTTTTGCTATCTGAATATCCTTGAAGTGCTTTACAATTTAGCAATTCAGCCAATTCAACAATATTACCCATTGCAAGGGCAAGATGACCATCGCTAGTTTTATAAATTCCATAGGGAGCAGAAATATAGGCATGCCCGTTATTTACTGCACTTCTAACAGGGAGTTGGTTACTATCATTTAAAAAACAGGTCAATACTTCAAACTGAAAATCAAGCGCACTTTCAAACAAACTGACTTCTATTAAAGCTCCTTCGCCTTTGATAGCCCGCTCAAACAAGGAAGCTAGAATTCCCTGTGTAAGATGAGCTCCAGCAAGAATGTCTACAACCGCCACCCCCATTGCAGTAGGCATACTGTTACTATCATTAGAAAGCCAGGTCATTCCGGAAGCCGCTTGCAACAAAAGATCCTGACCGGGCAGATCCTTCCAGGGGCCTTCATTACCATAACCACTGATGGATGCATACACAATAGATGAATTTAGCGCTTTTACTACTGTATAACTCAGCCCCAATCGATCCATTACACCGGGACGGAAGTTATGAATCAAAACATCTGCTTTTGCAATCAATTGTTTTATTTTCAGTAAATCATTTTTAACTTTAAGGTCGGCTACATAACTTTTTTTATTTCGATTGATAGCATGAAAAATAGTAGATTCTCCCTGAATCATTACATCAGAAACATATAATTCCCTACAAACATCGCCTACATAAGGTTTCTCAATTTTGATTACCTGTGCTCCCATATCAGCTAGCCGCAGCCCTGCTGATGGACCTGATAAAAACTGACTAAAATCGATCACCACTAAGTCTTCTAATAAATTCATGCGCTATTTTTTAATGAAAATTCTTCAATTAGTTTATTATTATCTGCTCCCAATTGTGGAGCAGGAGAACTGGAAAACAATCTTTGACCGTTGATTCTAATTGGGCAGCGGGTAGTAATCATTTCCTTTCCATTTGCCGTCTTTACAGTCTGTTCCATTTGCAAAATTTTATAAGCGGGATGTTCTTTTATTTTACTCCAATCAAGCACTTCCATTGCCCAGATATTGGCAGCATGCAATTTTTCTACCCAATAGGTAGAAGCTTGGGAAGCAAGATGCTTTGAAAGAATTATTTTCACTTCATCCCGATTGCTGAATGCTTCTTGCAAAGGAAAGGCGGCTAAAGTTTCACAATGAAGTGTTGAGGCAAGCAAATGAATATTGGCCATTGCGATGGCAATATGACCATCAAGGGTAGAATAAATCCCATAGGGTGCGCTCAATAAGGGATGGGCATTATTTTCAGCACTTCGCTTTGGTAATTGTTTGCCATTGAAATAGGTAGTAAGTAATTCAAATTGAAAATCAAGTAACGACTCCAACAAACTTAATTCAATTAATGCCCCCACTCCTTTTTTTTGCCGGCGAACCAGTGCGGCTAAAATCCCTTGTACCAAATGCGCTCCGCAAATTATATCAGCTATGGCAATCCCAAAAGGAATAGGACTATCCTTTTCATTCCCACTTGTATACACCAGCCCAGATAGAGATTGTAATAATAAATCTTGTCCTGGTCTATCTTTCCAAGGACCTTCATTACCAAAACCGGAAACAGTTGCATAAATAATCTTTGCATTGATTAATTTTACGCAATCATAGTCAAGGCCAATTTTTTCCATTACACCAGGCCTGAAATTATGTATTACCACATCCGCCTCCTTGATAAGTTTTTTTACACATTGCAAATCATCCGAATTTTTTAAATCTGCCGAAAAACTTTCTTTATTACGATTGATGGTGTGAAATAATAAACTACTTCCATCATCGGCCCAAAGATCCTTGATTGCCAATTGACGACATGCATCACCCACCTTTGGACGCTCAATTTTGATTACTCTCGCACCCAGGTCCGCAAGACGAAGACCTGCCGAAGGCCCTGATAAATACTGGCTGAATTCTAGCACAGTTAATCCTTTTAATGGTAAATGACTCATACTAATTATTGAAGACTAGATTTACTTTTATTATATAAATAATTTATTTCTTTTAAAACATTCTCAGGATTTCCCCCGTGCAATAAGTAATGCTGAATGGGATTCCCTGCATGATCCTGAAAATACAAGTACCCATTATATCTAGGCCGAATAAAGCCATTTTCCATTACGGGCAAAAGGATGTCAAAAAAATTATTGCAAAGCAAATTATTTTTTCGACTAGTCCAAGCAGCCTTATGACCAGGCTGTCCTCCATTTTCCACATAAAGGGTAGATTGGCATATTGGGGAAACAATAGAAGCCGCAAACCTTATTGCCATATCTTTATGCTTACTGAAAGCGGATACAGCCAATCCTGTCCCACCGATAGTAGATCGCAAAGGGATATTGTTGACCTGAACCATATCTGCATATAAGAGTATATTTTCTGCAAAGCCAACTCTCGAATAATTTGAATAGCAATAAGCGAATGGACAATACCAATAATTATCCGAACTTGTCATCAATTCTGCCACCCCTATAGGATTAAGCTCAAACATTTTTTTATCCACAAGCGAATATAATTCTTGCATCATAAGTAAAGCAGCTTTACCGGTATCCAAATCCACCACTTCATTGTCAGTTAAAAATGGAGTTTCCCCATTGGCGATGCAAAACATATAAAAATTCATCAACAAGTCGATGGGGATGGCAGGCACAGCAACTTTCCCCATGCTTGCCAATTGAATCAGATCAGCCCAAGTCAGAGGTATAGGAACGTTATTTTTTGAAAATAAATCAGCACGGTAGCTTGCAGCAGGCGTAGCAGCATCAATGGCCAAGGCCCATTGGTGCTGGTTATACTGATAACTCTGGTGGGAATAGCCTACCGAATTATCCAACTGGTCCTGCAGGTATTCTTTTGAAAGGAACTGCTCCAAAGGTAAAACAACATTGGTTGCAGCTGCACAGCCCACCCAAGGATGATCAATGATTAAGAGATCATATTGTTCCGTTAACTTTTCAATTGGGAATTCAGCAAACTCTTGCAAAGTTCTTTTTGTCCATTGTACTTCTACACCAGGATTCAATTCGGAAAATCTTTGTGAAAAAGCAAGCAAGGGCGTAATTCCCCTGCTGTGGCCCCAAGTAATTCCTTTTAAAATAATTTTATTCATTTATAAACCTTAAAAAATAAT
>CANJAW010000109.1:0-8026 GCA_947472215.1 Chitinophagaceae bacterium | reverse complement strand
CGTTACCGGTGAATAGCTGTGTGCTATTTCGGAGCCAATCAGTTGGTGTAAATTATCTCGGTTGATAAACTGGTTCCAGTCGCTAGCAGTAGATAAATAATACGCCCCCTGCTGTTCAATTACAATACCCGAATTGGTTTTATAAATTTTCATACATTAAATTTTCTCTAGCAATAACATTCCATTTTCTATTATTACTTTTAATTCATCCACTTCGGCTGAGGTGGGCATTACTAAAGGTGAGCGAACATCACCTGCACTTCGTCCGATTAGTTTGGCGCCTGCTTTGATCAAACTTACTGCATATCCATTTTTCTTGCTTCTCAAATGAACAAAGGGGATAAAAAAGGTACGGAGTATCGTGGCTACCATTTCTTTGTTTCCTGCCCGTAAGCTTTTATAAAAAAGATTGGCTAGCTCAGGTACAAAATTAAAAGCGGCCGAAGAGTAAGTGTTGACACCAATGGATAGATAGGCTTCTGCAATGATTTCCGCTGTAGGAACACCTCCAATATAAGATAGCCGGTTACCTACCGACTTAATCGTGTCATTTAGGTCTTGCATATTACCTGTTCCGTCTTTGAGGGCAATAAAATTGGGACAGCTATCGGCTAGTCTATTTATGTATTCGCTAGATAAAATTCCATTTGCCCGATTGTAATAAATAACAGGCAAACTGGTATTTTGCATAATCGTTTTGGCGTACTGATAAACTCCTTCCTGGGGGCATTCTGTAAGGTAGGGGGGCATCAGCAAAAGGGCATGCATTCCTGCTTTTTCTGCAATCGCTGCAAAAGTAATTGCCTCTGGAATGCTTCTTCCAATACTTGAAATTACAGGTACTTGATCCTGCACAGTGGCTGCAGATACCGCAACAATTTTTTTGTATTCACTTTCAGACAAGGAGAAAAATTCACCGGTACCACCCGCCACAAAAATAGAAGACACTTTGTGGGTTAAAAACCAATCGATCCTTGTTGCATAACTAGTTTCATTGAATTCTCCCTTCTCATCTAGGTCGGTTATAGGAAAGGATAACAATCCATCTTCTAGAGAAGCTTTAATTATATTGATGGGTAATGCCATATTGATATTTTATCGTTGGTAAATATAAGGTAATGGATAATGATAAGATCAAATGACCCGAATTAAATAAAATGTAGTAAATCTACATCTCCAATTTATCATCGCCTAGGTCCTTTTTTACGGGCTAATTAATTATGGCTTACAGGTTAAAAATGCTTACTAGATAGCCCTTGGATACGCTATTGGAATTTATATTGATACTCCCGAGTGAGTTGTTAACTTTTGGAGACAATGATTAGAATACGTACTTTTTAAAAATACAAAATCTAGTTGAATTAGTTAGGCAGCAGTAGAAGAATATTATTTATTTACGCAATCGTTCCCGATATCGATTTCGTATATTGAAGTAGTACTTTATCGAAGCTGTATTGGCTAGTTTCAATTAAATGAAAGTGTAAAATTTAAAAATATATTATACCTTGAATATATATTCCTTGCTTACTTGTTTTTAAATAAATTACTAGTCAAATTTGTTATATGAAGCTTCTCTCTATCACCAGCCTTTTATTAGTGAGCACCTTGCTTTCTTCAAAGAAAAATATTGACTATCCGTTTTATAAACCAGCAATAATCGTCGAATGGTTACCGGGAGAATTAGTTCATTTAAAAAACAATCTAGTTACTATTAAAGGAGATCCAAAAGTGGTTGCCTGTAAATACGGAAATGCGCTGCAATTTAATGGGAAAACGGATGGCCTATTTTTAGATCAAATGCCTTTGAGCAGCCTTACACGATTTACCGTCGAAGTGCTTTTTTGTCCATCGGCTGGTGGCAAATTTGAACAACGTCTTTTGCATATGGGAGAAATTCGTGAAAACAGGGTACTGCTTGAGATCAGGTCTAGCGCAACCGATTGGTATTTCGATGCCTTTATCAAATCAGGTGACCAGAAAAAAACTTTAATAGACTCCTCTTTATTGCATCCACTGAACCAATGGTATCACCTAGCTTATGTAAATGATAATGGCAAATTGATTACCTACATTAATGGGAATAAAGAGTTGGAAAGCCAAATTATAATGACGCCTATTCAAACAGGAAAAACATCTATCGGAGTAAGACAAAGCGAGCAGTCTTGGTTTAATGGAATGATCTATAAAATCAGGATTACTCCAAAGGCATTAAAGCCTAGTCATTTCTTACAATATTAATCAATCAATTTCATCTAAAATTAATCAACAATGAAAAATGCCGTACCTCTTATCTGCTTTGTTTTTATTTTAGCACTAGGTTCATCTACTGTAAAATCGCAGCCTGTAAAATTAGTGGACCAAGTGGAACAAACCATGCTGAATGCAACTAAATACATGGTTGAAAAAGTAAGCAATAACGGAGGATATGTTTGGTATTATAAATCAGATTTAACTCGCCAGTGGGGCGAAATGGAGGCTTATAAATCCATGATCTGGCTGCAGCATCCGGGAACTATCAGTATGGGACATCTTTTCTTGGATGCTTATCGCGCTAGTGGGAATGAATATTATTACCAATCAGCTCAAAAGGCTGCTGCAGCAGTCATCTGGGGGCAAAGTAAGGAAGGTGGCTGGAACTACATGATTGATTTTGCCGGCGACCGATCGCTTAAACAATGGTTCAATACCATTGGTAAAAATGCATGGCGTTTGGAAGAGTTTCAGCATTACTATGGTAATTCAACTTTTGATGATGATATCACTTCCGATGCTGCTAGATTTCTATTAAGAATGTATCTCGAAAAAATGGATCCGGCATACAAACCAGCACTTGACAAAGTCATTGATTTTATCTTGAAAAGCCAATATCCTATTGGAGGTTGGCCACAGCGGTATCCATTGAAATTTGATTTCAATAAGGAGGGCCATACCGATTATACTTCCTTTTACACATTCAATGATGATGTAATCTGGGAAAACGTGCATTTCTTGATTCAATGCTATCTCTCATTGGGGGAAGAAAGATTTTTAGATCCAATACTAAGGGGGATGAATTTTTACTTAACGGCACAGGATGCCTGTGGTGCTTGGGGGCAACAGGTCAATATGGAACTTAAAACAGCAGGAGCCAGGACTTACGAACCCACCGCATTTTTACCGAGTACCACCTGCGAAAATGCCTTTTTGTTACTTAAATTTTATGAGTATACCGGGGATAAAAAATTTCTCGTGCACATTCCTGATGCCATCAAATGGCTGGAAGAAACCAAACTCCCTGCCAATCAAATTGACGGAATGCGCACTCACCCAACTTTCGTAGAAGTTGCCACCAATAAAGCATTGTATGTTCATCGTAAGGGTTCGAATGTAATTTTTGGGAGTTATTTTACAGATTATAATGACAAGAATTTATTGTCGCACTATAATGGAAAATGTCGAGTCCCACTAGAAGAGTTAAAATCCGAATTCAAGCGGATATCCTCCCTTTCTCCTGAAGAGGCGACTAAAAATTCTCCTATAAGAGTGGATAATTTTAAAGGAGTGGGTACACCTCAACGCTTTTATGATTTGAACAGGGATGCCTTTGCCGGAGTACCCTCTGATTCAGCAGTCAAAAAAATCATTCAATCGATAGATGTTCAAAATCGTTGGTTATCCAAACATGCCTTTATCAGCAATCCTTATATTGGCGATGGTAAAAACCAGGAACTTACCAACAAATTTGCTAGTACCCATGTGGGTGACGAAACGGATACATCACCTTTTATAGACACTTCAGATAGTCTTTATATTTCGACGGGTGAATACATAAGAAAAATGGACTGGTTGATCAACTATTTAAAATTGAATAAACCCAAAAAATAAATTCTGATGAGTAAGAAAAGTATCTCTTGGAAATTATTACTGACGGCTATTTCTTTTCTTTTTATTCAACTGGGTGTGTCGGCTCAGGTGAGCAAGGCCAATATAAATGATCGACCTGTTTTTAATGGTGATCATTTAATTTACCAAGGGAGAAAAATACCCCTTGGTAACAAAGCATTTTATATAGATGGGCAACTTTCTGCATCCGAAGTTGCAAAAAACCCTTATGTATTCAATTCTGTCAATGAGGCAGTCAAACATCTTACAGATGGCAAAGAGGGAGACCCGATGGTACTTTATATCGCACCCTATGTTTATTGGATCGACAACCCGGATGACCCTGCCATTCGTGTTTCCAAAACCGGCAGTTCACCATTTGGGCTTGAAATTAAATGTGAGTGGTTGAGGTTCTATGGGCTTGCAGAAAATGCCAACAATATTGTTCTTGCCAGCAATAGGGGGCAAACAATGGGCGCCAAAGGAAATTTCACCATGTTTAATATTTCGGGTCAAGGAACCAGTGCAGAAAATATCACTTTTGGAAACTACTGTAATATTGATCTTGACTACCCGTTACTACCCGCGTTAAGTAGAAAAAAAAGAGGCTCGGCAATTGTTCAGGCGCAGCTTGTATTTTGTAATGGTGATAAATTGGTTGCCCGAAATACGCGTTTTGTTAGCCGGCTAAATTTATGCCCATTCTCTGGTGGCAAGCGTGTCCTTTTTGATCGGTGCCACTTTGAATCAACGGATGATGCTTTAAATGGTACGGCCATTTATTTGAATTGCACGTTAGATTTTTATAGTGGAAAACCATTTTGGGGTACCTCCGGAACAGGAGCTATTTTTTTTAATTGTAATATCAAGTCGTTTACAAGGGGGGAGCAATATTTTACCAAAAGCGCAGGACAGGTCGCTGCAATCGATACCCGCGTTGAAACTGAAACAGCCACCTACCTTGGCTGGAGGGATTTACCTTCCAATGAGTCGCGAAATTATCAGTACCAGATTCAATTCAATGGTAAACCTATTTCAGTGGGAACACATCATCCCTCCTCCACAGTTGATATGAACAATAAATCGCTGTTAGATGCATACAGATTGGTATTTCAGGGAAAGGTAATTTATAATACCTATAATCTTTTGCGTGGTAATGATGATTGGGATCCGATGGGTATAAAAGACCTGGTGCTAGCTGCTGAAAAACAAGAAGGTAAATCCTATACAAATCTTGCCACCCAATTGATAATTTCCCCGACAAAGGATTCAATAGAAACAGGTAAAAAAAGTATTTCATTACATAGTAGAGTAAATAAATTTGGCAATTTCGAATTAAAAGGAGTGGCCGTTACCTGGAAAATAGCACCAGAATATGCATCGCTTGTTGAATTAAAAATCAATACTGACGGAACTTGTGAGGTTATTCCAACCAATAAAAATGACGATGTTAAAAAGGTGATTATTACGGCATCAACTTCTCAAGGTCTTGAGTCTGCAAGTGTTTTGTATGTGTCGCCTGCTGTAATAGAAGCCCCGAAATTTATTTCATTGCCTCAGTTAAAGATGTCAAATGCTGGTAAAATTTTTCTCGAGTATCAATTGGATATGAAGTTAAAGGACCAGTCATTGGTTAGTTGGTTTCGATGCACCGATGCGAATGGTAGTAACCCGATTGAAATTCAAGTGTCTAGTATGAACCTACCCAAACTGGACTATGTACTATCTTCCGGAGATGTCGGTTATTACATTATGGCAAAGGTATTGCCCAAACATAGTCGTTGCAATGCCGGCGAAGCGGTTACTACAATTACTGGGAAATCAGTTTCCAAAATGGACGTAAAAGCAAATGATCATAAAATGATTGTTGACTTTAAGAATTTCTCATCAAAATATCAACCTGAAATAAAACCAGGTTTTTGGACGCTGGATGCTTTTGCCCCCGTCGATACAAATGAAGAGAATTGGATAGCAGACAATAGCAGTGATCCTTGGCGGTATGGATTAGGTGAAAATATTGCAAGCGATCCAGGATTTATCCAAGCCACCAAAGGAGCTCGATTGCGTTTTACACCTGTAAGCTCGGTATTGGGTGATATGAAGATTTCTTTTACCGCAATACCTGATAAAACAGCGGGACAGGGATTTAGCAGTGCCAGAGCGCAGTATATGGATGTTTTTATTAAGATGGATACAAAAAATTTAAATGGTTTTGCATTACGTTTGATACGTACCACCAAATACCACGATGCTATTGATTTTGTATTGATGAAATATGAGCAGGGAAATGCAATTGCAATTGGTGAGCCTGTATCAACTAGCTGCTATCGTCCGAACTGTCGCATTTCTTTGGAGGTAAAAGGCAACCAATTGATAGCCCATGCTGAAACGGCTGCCCAATATTATATTGAACCTGGCAGACAGGAAGTAGTACAGGAAGTGAATATGGTGGCTGCAATAAAACCCAGTCCATTCGGGGGTGTTGGATTTCAACATACGGGCACGGTTAGGGGCGGGGCTACTTTAATTAAAGACCTAGTGATTGAGTGGAAATAATCCTTAGGCATTGATTATATTCCCTACAGCTGCTTTTGTTTACAAATTAATTTGCGTGATACCATGAAAATAAAAATTCACTCTTGTCTAAAACTGACTGCTATTTTTTTAGGAGTGGTTTGTGCTACAAAAATATTTGCTCAAAATGAGCCGGGGCCAATCTCGCCGATTCAGATAGCAAAAGATGGGCAGTTAAGTTACCATGTAGATACCAATGGAGATCGGGTTCCTGATTTTTCTTATTGCGGTTTTATGGCTTCAGAAAAAGCTATTCCGGACGTTGCGGTAAAACTAATAGTACCCGCTATAAATGGCGATGCTACTCAACAAATTCAAAGGGCCATTGATTATATTTCTTCGCTCCCATTAGATAGGGAGGGATTTCGGGGAACAGTTCTTTTAGGAAAAGGGGTATTTACGGTAGCCGGATCATTGATTATTCGCAACTCTGGTGTGGTTTTGCGTGGGAGTGGATGTGGTGAAAAGGGAACAGTACTAGTGGGCACAGGGTTCGATCGAGAAACATTGATTCGTATTACGGGTGTTAATGACCGGAAGTCTGAAAAGGCGCTTGACCTTACCAATATTTTTTTTCCGGTGAATTCAACCATCTTAACTTTTAAAAACAAACATTCCTTTAAGTTGGGAGACCAGGTTGTTGTTACTCGTCCGTCAACTAAAGATTGGCTAAAAAAAATTGGCGCTGACAAAATCGGTATTTATGTAGACTACACGCTTACCAAATGGGATGCGGGCGATTTTGACCAACACTGGTATCGAAGAGTAATTGCTGTAACGCCTGAATCCATCACCATTGATGTTCCCCTTACGAATTCATTGGATCCTCAATATGGCGGCGGCAATGTAGCGAGTTACAGCTGGGCAGGCCAGATTAATAAAGTGGGAGTTGAGAACTTGCAATGTATATCATCATATGATAGCTCTAACAGCAAAGATGAGAATCATAGGTGGATGGCCATTACGATGGACAATGTTACAGATTCATGGGTGCGCAGAGTAGTTGCTAAAAATTTTGTAAGCTCTGCCGTATCTATCTGGGAAACCGCTCAGCGAATTACGGTAGAAGATTGTAAATCGCTAGCACCCATCGGTGAAACGGGTAATTATAGGCGTTATTCTTTTCACACTATTGGTCAGCAGATATTGTTTCAACGTTGTTATGCAGAGTACGGCTACCACGCTTTTTCAGTTGGGTTTACTGCATCTGGTCCAAATGCATTTGTACAATGTTATTCCTTTATGCCTTTCAATTTTAGTGGTGCAATTGGCGGATGGTCAACAGGTATTTTGTTTGACAAACTCACTGTTGATGGTGGTGTCATTAGTCTCGCCTATCGTGATGTAGATGGACAAGGCGGCGGATGGAGTACAGCTAATTCACTTTGTTGGCAATGCCGGGCTGCACAAATTCATTTACCTGCTCCCCCTACTGCACAGAATTGGGCATATGGCAGTTGGGCACAGGGGTACGGGAATGGACACCACGAATTAGAACATGCTTTCCTCAAGCCAGAAAGTTTTTATTATGCGCAGCTAGAACAGCGAATGGGAAAAAAATCTCTTGAAGAAAATAAATTACTAGTCTACG
>CANJAW010000108.1:0-8032 GCA_947472215.1 Chitinophagaceae bacterium | reverse complement strand
TTCAGCGATTATTACTGCCACCCAGGCTGGTGATTCTTTTTATTATGCTGCCCTGAGCATGGCCAAAACACTTACTGTAAACAGGGTACCCCTTACCGTGAAAGCGAATGACACTACCAAGATACAGGGAGAAGACAATCCAGTTTTTGTATTTACCTATACCGGTTTGGTGTTAGGTGAAACAGGTGCGAATCTTTTTACAAAAGGGTCAACCATTGCGCTGAAAGGGTCTGCAGCGGGTCACTACAGCATTGCGCCAACGGGAGCCGATACATCGAATTATAGCATCACCTATGTAAGCGGCAGGTTTACCATTTATCCTCCTGCAGGCAAGAACCAGATAAACCTCAATGCGTATAGAAGCAGCAGCAGCCAGCTTACTTTACAGATTTATTCTACGCAATTCATTGTGGCAGATGCCATCTTGTATAATTTAAACGGAACGCCGATTAAAAGTGTAGGCTGTAATGTCCCGAAGGGCTTTTCCACCACAAAGATGGATTTGCCATTCCTATTGCCAGGTTTATATATCATCAAGGTGAAAGGCTGGTCGATTGATTGTAAAAAAATAATTTCAATCTTATAATAATTAAAAGATGTCATCTCCTTTCTCTATTGGTTTGTTTTTTTTGATCTTGACTGTATCATTCAATGTTTCAGCACAGGTCAGTTTAAGTGCCGAGGAAAAAGGAAAAACTTATGAACGTATCAATAGCAGATTGTCTCCCGGCCATGAGGCCGTGGAGGCATCTGACCAATGTGCCAGCCATCCTGATTTTGGCAGGCATATTGCAGAAAAATGGGACGCCTCCCTGAATAAATAGGTGTTTGAATTTTATGCGCATGTAACAACCGATAATGACCGATGTGAAAAGTTTGATAGGCAGCGCGTGGAAATTAAAAGCTATGAGCCCTCTCTCGATAACGGCGCTGTACATATCGGGTTTAGGTGTGGAACTGATATAAAAGATTAACAAATGAAAAATCAATTATAACAAGCGGATAAAATTCGTAGAATATGTAAGTAAAAGGATGTAATCATCCTTATAATCGCAGAAGATGGAAATGATAAAAGAATTAAAAAAAGTTTTCCAGCAGAATTTTCAAACAGAACCACTCATCGTTCGTTCACCCGGTCGTATCAATATAATCGGTGAACATACCGATTATAATGAAGGTTTTGTATTGCCTGCTGCTATTGACAAAGCAGCCTACATTGCTGTTTCTCTTCGTGATGACGATGAGATTCACCTAGTGGCAATGGATTTGAATGAAAATTTTTCAGTTAATCTTAAAGACTTGAAGCCTGTAGGTGATGTTAGCTGGCCAAACTACATACTTGGCAGCGCAGCTCAATTTCTTAAAAGAGGCGTTCAACTGCCTGGCTTTAATGCGGTATTAACCAGCGATGTCCCAATGGGTGCGGGGTTATCTTCTTCTGCAGCCGTGGAATGTGCTACCGTTTTTGCTTTAAATGAATTATTGCAAACTGATTTAGATAGGCTTACAATGGTACGTATGGCACAGAAAGCAGAACATGAATATGCAGGAGTAATGTGCGGCATCATGGATCAGTTTGCATCTATGATGGGAAAGAAGGATTATGTAATTAAACTGGATTGCCGTTCGTTAGAGTATGAATATGTTCCGTTCAAACTGGAGGGGTTAAAAGTATTGTTGTTAAATACCGGCGTAAAACATTCACTGGCTTCTTCCGAATATAATACCCGAAGAAAAGAATGCGAAACAGCTGTGGAGTGGGTGAAGCAAAATGTGCAGGGAGTAAATTCTTTAAGGAATGTATCAGAGGAAATGCTGAACAAATATGTGTTACCTAATGATGAATTGATTGATAAACGAGGTCGCTATGTTGTACAGGAAATCAGTCGTCTTTTGGAAGGATGTAATGATTTGCAAAGCGGCGATTTAGCAGCATTGGGAAAAAAAATGTTTACAACTCATGATGGCTTAAGTAAAATGTATGAAGTAAGCTGTAAAGAACTGGATTGGTTGGTAAATAAAGTAAAAAATAATACCAATGTTATTGGTTCACGTATGCTAGGCGGCGGTTTTGGCGGCTGTACAATCAACCTGGTTAAAGAAACGGCTATCGATGAATTGGTAGCAGATTTAAAACTGGCTTATGAAAAAGAAATGGAATTACCATTGACATATTATGTGGCTTCAATTGAAAACGGAACTGAATTAATATCATAAATTATGTTTGACTTAAAAGAACATTCACATACTCGATTGAATATATTAACCGGTGATTGGGTATTGGTTTCTCCACACCGTATGAAAAGACCATGGCAGGGAAAAGTTGAGGAATTGCCAAAAGGTGATCGTCCTTCACATGACCCTAACTGCTATTTATGTCCCGGTAATAAAAGATCCGATGGATCAAATAATCCCTATTACAATGAACCATATTCTTTTGTAAATGATTTTTCAGCACTACTGACAGACACTCCCGAAGGTAGTTATGAAGAAGAAGGATTGTTGCATGCAAAAAGTGAATCAGGTATATGTAAGGTAATTTGTTTTTCGCCTACACATAACCTTACACTACCTCAGTTGCCCGTAGAAGCTATTGAAAAGGTAATTGAACTTTGGCAAAATGAGTTTAGGGAACTTTCTGCGAATCCGACTATAAGGTATATACAGATTTTCGAAAATAAAGGTGAGATAATGGGTTGCAGCAATCCACATCCGCACGGCCAAATCTGGTCTTCCTCCTCTTTGCCTCTAGAATTATCAAAAGAAACAACACAGCAGAAAATTTATTTCAATAAACATCATACAAGTTTACTATCGGCTTATATTAACCTTGAATTAAAAAAGAACGAACGGGTCGTATTGGAGAATGAAGATTTTTTGGCACTCGTTCCATTCTGGGCAGTTTGGCCTTATGAGACTATGGTTGTAAGTAAACGTCATTTACAACATGTCACTCAATTTAATGCACAGGAAAAGAAATCATTGGCTATTATACTAAAACAATTAACAACAAAGTATGACAACTTGTTTGATATTTCATTTCCCTATTCAGGCGGCATGCACCAAGCCCCTGTTAATGATGGGGAACATCCTGAATGGCATTGGCATATGCATTTTTTTCCGCCATTATTAAGAAGTGCGACTGTTAAGAAATTCATGGTTGGTTTTGAAATGCTTGCCAACCCTCAAAGAGATATCACACCCGAATTTGCGGCTGAAAAACTTAGGTCATTAAGCACAATACATTATACTGAACAATAAATATAGAATGGCCAATCAAAAAAATAGTAGTTATAAGGGGACTTGGGTAAATCGGTTCGCATACAGTGGTTGAATTAAAGTAGGCAGGTTATGAAGTAGTGATTATTGATGATCTAAGTAATTCAAATATTGGTTTCTTGGATAGGATTGTACAAATCACTGGCAGTAAACCAGTTTTTTATCAAATCAATAGGCTAGATAAAAAAAGCTAGATGATGTATTTCAATCAGAAAAAAATATTATGGCTGTTATTCACTTGGCCGCTTATAAAGCGGTGGGAGAATCAGTTAAAGAACCATTGAACTTGGCTGGCATGAAAGTAGTAGGATATACCTCCGCTATTCAGGTATTCTTTTTGGTGCTGAGTGGATTTATTGGTTTATTTGGTTGCTGAAAAATGATTGGAGGAGATGAAGGTATAGGTGCAGGGTTTAGCATACTAAGAAAGGAAGCTGCTGATCATTCAATTGGTGAATTGAATCACAATACGTATTACTCACAATTAAATATAAAAAAAATGAAAAATGTATTTTTAGTTTTTGCAGCTTTAATGACAACTTTGATCACATTTGCTCAAGAGTCTTCATCAAAATCTCCTGAACAACGAGCCGCAAAGTATGTTAAGCAGTTGAAAAAAGAAGTAACTCTAACTGCAGAGCAATCCTCAAAAATTGAAGCTATACAATTGAAATGTATTGCGCAAGTAGACGGGTTGAAAGCGAACGAAGAAGGTGGAGGTAAAAAGAAAAGTAATAAAGAGTCAAAGGCGATACTAAACGCAGCTAATGCAGAAATAAAAGCTATTTTAACCAATGAGCAAATGCCGAAATTTGATGCCTGGTTAGAGGAGAAAAAAGGGAAGATGAAAAATAAGGCAGGTAAAAAAGAGAAAGGCAGTAAAGAAAATTAATTCCTATGTAAAGTATATTTTTGAAAATAACCCTTCCGTTTGGAGGGGTTATTTTTTATATATCACATTCTAAAATCTTAATAATTTCAATGCTAAGTAAGTTCGTAGTGTCGGTATCCATCCCGACACTACTACCTAAAAGGCAATCTTGCAAAAGATTGCCTTTTTTTGTTTCGTCTGAAACCATTGTCTCCCCCGCAATCTGATTGAAAAAGCAATTGACTTTGGTGGTTCGAACTGTCCCATTTTCTTTATCAAGGGTTTATGAAGTAATATTCATAGACCCTTTTTATTTGTTGGAGGTTCCGGTCAGGTTTGTGCCAGGTTTTGCTCCATAATGGGGAAAATAAGGGCGAATGGTGGTGAAGGGTTGAACCCAGGATTAAATTTTAATCATTTTCATTTTGAAGACTTCTAATATCTTCAATTAAGTGCTGCATCTCTAGGCTGAGTGTGCCATTGTAAACCCCTCTTATCCTTTTAGATTTATCCACTAATATAACATGTTCGGTATGTAAGAATTCACTGCTGTCCTTACTAAAGCCGATGTTTTCTTCAGCAAAATAGGACTGCCTTGCCAATTTATATATACTGGATCTATCGCCAGTTAAAAAATTCCAATTGGTATTTTTGATACCATTTTTGCTCATATACCTTTTTAAAATATAGGGTTTGTCTATCCATGGTGTAACAGAATAAGATAATAATACTACCTCCTTGTCATTTTTAAAAGCGGTTCCCACCATTTTTAAATTGCTTGTCATCACTGGGCAAATACTCCCACAAGTAGTGAAAATAAAATTAGCCACATGTATTTTATTTTCTACATTATATTGCGTTATAACAATACTATCTTGATTTAGAAAAGAAAAACTTCCAATTGTATGTGTAATTTTTTCCAGAATTTCTGACTTTTTCTTGATAAAAATTGGATTAAAATCAGGTTCGTTGTAATAGGGCATGGCCAAATTATCATTGGTTTTTTCTTTGCAGGAAAAAAACAAGCAACTACTTAACAACAAAAATACTGTCCGATACATTTTTACAATTTTTAGTTCCCAATAAGCCAAATCTTCTACCTTTTAAAGTTATATAATTGGCTCTAATCTTACCGTTTCCGTACCATAGTTTTTGCACTCCTTCTTCTTGTCCATTATTGTAATGTGCTAAATGGAATAAGCTTCCATTATAATCCCATTCCTTTAATTCTCCTTCATAAGCATCATTAATTGCTACAAACTCGAATCTTTTTTTACCGTTATCCCAATAAGCGATTTGTTTGCCATTTTTCATTTCATTTCTAAATTCTCTGCACTCCATCAATTGCTTATTCGGATAATACTTTTTGTAAATCACGAGTCTCCCCTGTGCGTCCTCTTTTTTTATTGAGCACGAAAAGTTGAAAATTATGAATATGTAAAATATAAACCCCTTCATTATTGTGAAACAGAACCAGGTGTACCATAAAATCCACTACCATTCAGATATGGGGCTTCATTGGTGAAATGATAATGATAAATTCCATTAGGATAATCAATGGTTTTATGAGTATGCCCATGATATACATCTAACATGCCATTGGATACTACAGTAGCATCTTCCTCTTGTGGTCCATACACGGGGAAACCATCTAATAAAAAACCCATTAGACCTGATTTGGAAGATTTTACAGTGGTCAAGTACAGAGGTTCAACATGATAATGATACATCCCGGATTGCTGTGGATGTCCATAGTATTTGTCAAAACTAGTTATCTCATTAGTCAAAGGTTGACTTGGTCCGGCGTATTGGTTGAAAAAAGGGATGCCATCTAATGCAATTCCTATTGGCCCCAATGGGGTAGCAGCATGAGAGGGGTCCACTTTTGGATTAACTGGAATTTTAAAAGTTCCCATCTGCTCTACAATAGAGTTGGGGTTTTTATTAAAATTGACTCCTCCAAATGTAGTGCCGCTATACGCTTCATATAAAACATTACTAGATGGATAATAAGGGCTTTTATGGTCCGGCAAGTCCTTTGTTTTTATAGTAATATAAGTGCCGTCATTCGTAATACTGGTTGCCCCATAAATTTTTGTATAAATGGAAGGGACAATAGGAGCGGTAACGGTTGTGGTGGCGCTGGCAGATTGATTTGACTTACTGCAATAAATAAAACAAAGGGACAATACAAGACATACCAGAACGATTTTTCTTAACATCATAGTTGTAAATTTTTATACTAGATGCTCCGACTTCCAATTTCCTTCGGTAAAAAATATTTTAATTATTTCCGGCCCTAGCCCCCTTAATAGCTGTACAAATTTTTACAACTAGTTTGACTTGTTAAAAAGGGAATAAATTAAAAAAATAGGAGCACTATTAGATCCAATTGGGCTGAATGGAGCAGAAGGGATATAATAAAGCGAAACTGACTACATGTTCTTATTCAAAATGGTAATGTCAGCTAAAACTCTACCAATATCCTCCATATTAGTGGCATTATAAACACCTCTTATTTGTTGTTGCTGATCGATCAAATACATTTTATCTGTATGTAGAAAAGAACTGGTATCAGTTGACTTATTATTGTCAGCAAAAAACGAGGCTCTTCCCAACGAATAGATGGCTGATTTTTCGCCTGTCAATAAATGCCAAAAAACAGGATTGATATTATGCTGGTCGCCATAATTTTTTAATTTTTTTACTGAATCAATGCGGGGCATAACCGAAAAAGAAACGATTGCAACATTTTGCATGGTAGAAATGCTATCCTGCAATTTTTTTAAACATTTTGTCATTTTGGGACAAATGCTTGGGCATGTGGTGAAGAAGAAATTGGCAATATATATTTTGCCGCTTAGCGAGTCTGAACCAAATCCTTTCCCTGTTTGATCCACTAAATTGAAATGGGCTATATGATGTATATTTTTTGAATCCCAAGTGGGTGTTAAGTCTTGTGAATTATAGTAAGGCAAACTTTCAATAGGATTGGTAAATAAATGGCAGCTCGCTAAATTGAGTATAAGAAATAGTAGTACCAATAATTTAACGAGCAACTGGCATACAATCCTTCGCAGATAAAGCACCATATATTTTATTTTTTTTCACAGTGTAATTGGAAATTAAATTACCGGTTGAATCCCAGATTCGTTGCACGCCTTCTTCTTTACCATCAAGATAATTTTTTTCTTCTTGTATTTTTCCAAAATGAAAATAGACAATTTGTTTTCCGTCGTATTTATCATGATTGTAATTAAACAGATACCTCAGGTTTCCATTCGGCCACCACTGTTTAAAAACCCCTTGCATTGCTCCCATAGTAAATTGCCGTTCTAATAATTTTTCACCTGAATTATAGAAGCCAACAGCCAAGCCTTGCTCTTTACCATTTATTATGGGCAGCTTATATACCACCCTCCCATCATTCTCCACTTGAATCATATACCCATTCAATGGCAAATTTTTATAGGTCCAACCGATATCAGTTTTTGACAAGAGCGTGTCATTGTTTTTGACTTCAAACTGCGGGGGCTCATTCATACTATTACATGCCGACAATAGTACAGCAGAGATATACAATATAAATAATGGCTTAAATTTCAATATAAATTATTTTACTAAAAACTGTCCCATCATACCGCCATCTTCGTGATTGGAAAAATGACAATGGTACATAAAGGGATTAACTTCATCAGAAAAATCATCAAATTTTGCAATCACGGTAACCGTTTCCCCTAATGGCACGTATACGGTATCTTTCCATCCTGACTCTTGCTCACCAACTGTTCCGGAACTTCTTGCTATAATTTTGAATTGCACATCATGTACATGAAAAGAATGTCCAAAAATATTGTTGTTTACAATTGTCCATTTCTCAAT
>CANJAW010000107.1:0-8069 GCA_947472215.1 Chitinophagaceae bacterium | reverse complement strand
TCATGAAAAAGTAGGCAGGTCCTACGATTTGTCATCCCATCAAATCCCAAATCAGAAGATTTTCTTTTGGCAGTATCCCAAATAATAAAATGAAAATCATATTGTGCAACTTCCTATCTATATAAATTGATGTAACTATTTTTAATGCCGAAAATTCTATCAAAGTTTCCATATTCTTACCGGCCCAATCAATCCAGAAGCTACGGGTTCACGTTTTAAATCTTTAAAAGCAAGCATAGACCGGGCACTTATATCTGGCACTGTAAGTTTAGGGTCAATAGTAAAAGGGTTGCAGGTTGTCCAAGTGTGCTTCTCAGAGTCCATATCAATACGAAGTCCATCCCCCATCAAACGGTTTAACCAGGTATTAGCCACCCGAATTTCAAGATGATTTTCGCCTGACTGCAAAGTCTCAGAAATATCAACTCGGTAAGGAGGAGTCCAGGCAATGCCACACTCTTTACCATTAAGTTTCACTCCTGCAATTACCTCTACACGACCCAAATCAAGATATATTTCCTTTGAAACTGATTGATCCCAATTAAATGAAGTTGAATAGACCGCCAATCCAGAATAATATTTAATAGCTTTTTGTGTCATTTTGCTCCAGTCACCTAGCTTGTCAAACTTTATTGATTCCGGCGCTCCCCATCCCGGAGAAAAGTTTACATTCCATGGATTATTTAAGACCATTTCAGACTTTGGCATCAAACCAGATTTGTATAATTTTTTCATATTCGGGTTGGATGCTGATTTTCTGAAAACTACAAAAACCGATCCACAGGAATCAAGCCACATTGGAATTACAGTCTGATTAACTATCTCGCGAAATGATGTAACACGTTTTATTTCCCCGGACACAGGATCCCATATTTCAGGTTTTTTTCCTGATATTCTAAATTTAGCAGTAAAATTTACAGGGACCTGCTTCCCATTACTTATAAAATAAGTATCAGTACCCTCGAAAGAATGATGAATAAAACTTACATCTTGATCAATCTCTTCCAAACTGAAATCAGGAAACAATGACATGGATTCAAGAACTTCCTTAAGTTCAGTTCCAGAAAACACCTGTCCTTTGCCGTAAGAATGCCTGAAAATGGTCTTCCCATCACAATTTCCCCATAATTCTTTACCTATCTCATCAACAATTTTATCGCATTGAGGGTAATTATTTAATCCCGGACTATGGGTTGGTTGAGGCCCCAAAACAGTTGCCCCGGATTGTACCAATTTTTTGATTTTTTCGGCTGCCTCAGGGCTCATTTTATCTGAGCTGCGTAAAACCAGAAGCTTATATGATGCCCCACCTCTGGTGACAAATTTTCCATCTCTGAATGACAAATCATTAATTAAAGTTTCCTGTGGTAAAAGATCGTAATCATATCCTTTGGGTAATTTTAACCGTTTGTCAAACGTATCGTTTCCACCCTCTAAAACCATAGGGATAGGCCCGCCCGGTTCTTCTCCATAGAAATACAAGACATCAACACAAGGTTTTCCTTGTTGGAGCAGAAACTGACAGCGTGAAAGATAGGTTATCCAGGAATGCCCCATCTCCCACCATGTCTGACCACGACTAAATGCCAAACCATAGGGGCCAAAGGCTGGTCCGGGATAAATCTTACCAAGGTCTGGATTGTGTGTATAGGTATGGAAAATTAATCGATTGACCCCGTCACAAAATGCCTCATCGCCCCTTGCCTTGAGCGATGCAGGACAGCTTTGCCAATCTGCCCGCCCTTGTGTGAAAGCTTCTGTCGCAACAACGGGTTTCCCGGTGAGGTGGGCAGCAGAAGCGGCATACTTCATGTTATTTCCAAACTCGTTCATGGGAACATCCACATGCAGATAATGCTGCACAGGATCCGATACCATCGTCTCACCACCACCACCACTATCCTCTGCATGAACCAGTAAACCATGCTTATGGGCAAGGGTACTCATTCCACCAAAGAAAGTCTCCGATACAAGGTCGCTCATTGTCTGACGCACATCGCAAAGAAAACGGTCAGTAAGTTCGCGATTTTCAATAATGTAGCCAGCAAAAGCAGGAAGGTAGTTCAATACATCATAACCGCGTCGTTTACGAAACTCCTCCCTGAAAACAGGCGACCAATTCTGAGACTCCGCTTCCCAACTGTCGAACGTGATACCAGTCAGGTTTTTCGAATTCACAACTGCTGCATCCTTGATTATCTCAGTGGCGTAATGATCAAAATGAAATTCAACTACCTCAGCATTGAATTTGTCGCACTCCAGCCCCGTAACGCCCATCGCTGCCGGTGCATTCTCCTTCCCTGTATTTTGATAACCTACTCGAATTACAATCCAACTATTTCCATGGGGAGCTCTCCATTTTGTATTTTTTTGTTCAGTAAGCTGATTGGTGAGATCACAAATGGTACCAATTGGAACTGCGGTTCCAACCTCAGTTGGCAATATCGGTTCTGAAATAAAAGTACAACCCAGTTCTCCTGTTTTCCGGTTAAGAGCGTTGACAACCGGTTCCGAAGACAATATAATATTATTCAGTTGTAATTTTGCAGGGCCCTCCCATAACAACCTGAAAAATCTAGCGGTTGTTTTTGGTATGGCATGAGTTATACTCGCATCCTTGTGATGAAACAACGAGATATAGGTAGAAAGCTGAACAACCTCCTGAAAATTATTTTCATCATCTCCTGCTAAAATAAGTGCGCGATGTTCATCAGGGGTACTCGATCGTGATCCTAAGATTTTAATGGATCTACAGGTCGTCGCTGTTGGAAACTCAAACTGCACCCATGCTGATTTTCCATTATCGATATTTAACTCTGCGTTTTCATCAGTTTTCGTATTTTCTCCAACAGATTTATATAGGCGATCCGGATTTTTTATAAAATTACTGGTCACCTTTGGACGAGGCATGTCCTTTAAACCTTTATACACTTCGGGCATAGGGTATGCTAGTAGGGCAATATCACGATAATAAGTATTCCCTTTTTCAGGCCATGATGGCGGAGCTTCCAACTCGAGTGTGGCACCACCCTCTACAATATGTTTTGAGAAAACAACCCGCATCATATTCTTGTCTGGTGTAATCCAAGGACCTCCTGAACCACTCCATCCGGCACAGTTTTGAAAATTGAATGTCATTCCCAACCGGTCACATTCTTTTAATGCATGTTTTACACATTCATGCCACTCAGGGGTTAGGCAAAGAACGTTTTGTCCTGTCTCGCCCATACTTTTAGAACTGAACATGGTGACCCCACCTAGTCCGATACGATTCATCGCTTCTAATTCTGCGGTAATCCCCTCTTTACTGATTCTTCCTTCCCGCCAATGCCACCAGCTTTGAGGTTTTGCAGATTCGGGTGGATTTAGAAACCCCATTTTCAGCACATCCTGTTGTGAAGCAGTATTTTCATTGGTGCTATAAAGATTTTTAGGTAATTCTGCTAATGTAATTCCAACAGTTCCCAGAGAAATATTTTCTATAAACTTTCTTCGTTTCATCTGTTTATAATTTCATCTTTTTATCATTCAACAATTAATATAACAGGTTAAGAGAGTAAACTTTCATCTTCTTACTTCTTTAGTTTAGAGTGGCATTTCAGAGCTAGACAAAACTCACTTTTTTGCAAAGCCCGTATTTGACAAGTTGCAGATTGGGCTACTCAGTAAATTTCATTAATGAGTCGATAGAAAGGGCTTCATCAATTAATGCCCAATGCCCTATAAGATTTCACCTTATTTGTATAGATATTTTACTGCCATTCTGGTGGTTAACTTCTAAAACCCCTCCGGAGACCAGTGATTTCCATTTCCAGTATTCAGCCGCTCCTGACTCTGACAGCTTACTATCATTCACCTTAACCTCTTTCGGTTTGGCTCTCAACCTCAGTACCTCAACCGAAGCTTTGTCAAATGTTTCGTACTGAATGGCTTCCGCATTATAAGATATTTTTTTAACCACTGAAGAGGAAGAAAGCAAATGATCTTGGTCAGCAGGTGCAATTTCAGGAAATGCACCCATAGCTCTCAGATAATGTCTAACATAATCGCCATAACCATCGGTCATCCAAGATTCGTTATTGGGATACGTATTTTCGCCATCGTCGTTCACCATATAGGTTGCCCAGTTTAATTGACGCAGACCTCGTTCCTTTGCATCCAAATCGCCGGTTTTAGCAGCATACAAAAGCTCGGTTGCCCCCTGTCTTGCAGTATGGCTATTTCCTGGAATTCGGTAAGAAGTCTGTTCATTAACCACGCTGACTCCATATTTTTCCCATTTAGTATTTTTAAGTTCGCCATATACCCAGTCTAAAACATGGCGAGAAGCCTCCTTCCAATTAGGAAACAATGCAGAATTTTCAAGGATGAAACGAGCAAAAGTTACTGCGTTGATTTGGGTATTAGACCATGCACCGACATCTTCAAAAAATGGCCCCCATTTATTGGTTTCCAGCGGATATTGTTTCATCCAGTTGAGCAATATTTCAAATGAATGCTGATAAGTACCCTCTGTATCATTACCTAACGAAACTAAATTTCTGAATAAATCCATTGTTCCCACCCAATTGGAAGTATAAGGATAGGAGAGTTTATCTGAACCCACCTTAGTCATTTCGCCAATTTTTCCGGTAATGGCATTCACCCGATATGGAAAGGGGGAATGCTCGTTATCACCTGGCACTATTCGTTCAGATAAGGTATTGGCAATATCAATAGCTGCATCAAGGTAAACTTTCTTCCCAGTAAGCTTATATACATTAACCAGTTCTACTCCGAAAGAACCTGCCTTATCTGGCTGAACAAAACCTTTTCCCAATAGCATATCGCCATCATAGTTGCCTGAATAAACCAAGGTATTGTAAGGATAGGGTAAATTCTTCCAAATACAATTTGAAGGAGAGAGTGAATGGGACAAATAGTAATCAACCATAAATTTCATATTATCCAATACTCTTTCGTTTCCGGAATAGGCATAAAGCAATCGCCAGGAAGACAAAGCCATCGCTACTTGGTCACCACCAACGCCGCGCGGATCATTATGGCCTTTGGTCCAAACCTGATGATTCATATAATACGGCAACCCATTAAAATCAGTTCGCATTGTATCCCAGAAATTCCAAACAATTTGAACGGTATGGTTATACGACTTGCCCAAATCACGATCATACCAAGGAAGAATCCCCCCCTTTTTATCCGTTTGAATTAAATGATAACTCAGTTTTTCAGGCACAGTTTGTGCAAAACTCTGAAGAGAAAGAAATAACAGCAGGTATTGGATGGTTTTCATATAGTGATAAATTTTTTATACGCAGTAATAGTGCAATACTCCTCAAATTAAGCTAGGCTATAAAAATAAAACCTTTTTTTTAAAACCACCAATTAGATAGTATGCTTTGAAAAAACGGCAGCCAATCATACCCATTGCTATCATCTATGAAAAGAATAATAAAAAAATGCAAGTTATTTTGTTATGAATGTTTTATTGATAGCATCCAATAAGCCATTCTTTGAATAGTCGTTCGCTAATTGCCAAAACATAATGCCACCTAACTTATTATGTAAAACATATTTTGTTTTTTCCTCGACAGAACGAATATCATCAAAAGTTGCAAAAGTCTTTTCTGAAAGGTTGTATGCATAAGGAGCATGAGCAACTTCATCCCAATAAAAATGATAGCCTAATTTTTCAGAAATAGTAGAAGGAAATTCATTGTATCCAATTAAGTGTTTGAACTTACCAATTTGATATAATCCATTATTATCTGGAGATACATTTTCCCATGTTCTTGCATAAAATGCGGCACCAACAACCATCTTTTTAGCTGGAACACCTAATTTTAATAAATATTGAACACATTTATCTGTCGATTCATTTTGTTTTGAAGTACTAAACAATCCGCTATGGTGTCCTGTTAAAGTATCGGATCCACTAACTAAATCATAGGTCATCAAATTTACATAATTTACATAAGGCATCACATCCTTCCAATTGATAGCATCGGAAAGATATTTTTGAAACCCGCCTGCAGCAAAAGTGATTGAACTTTTTTTGCCTAATTGAGCTCTTAATTCCTTAATCAACTCCGTGAAATTTGCTTTATCTTCCGGCACATACCGATGATCGGGAAACCCTTTAATCGTAGGATATTCCCAATCTAAATCTATACCATCAGTACCAAAATAATCTGAAAATGATTTTACTGAAGCTGCGAAATTGCTTCTTCCTTCCTTTGTACTGAACACTTCCGAACAAGGAGCACAGCCACCCCATCCACCTAGAGACATTAAAACTTTTAGATGCTTATGCTGATTTTTCATTGAAACCATTTTTTGAATAATGGCCGTATCCTTTGCACCTAGTGACTTTAATTTATCACCTTCTAAATGACCAAAGCAATATATAATATGGGTAAAATTTACAGCATTAAAAGAATCCAGCTTTTCTAAGGTTCCTGAATAATAAGCTATAACTACTTTTTTTTGAGCAACAATAGGATTCAGTAACGTTGAAAAGAAAAAAAATGCTAAAAATAAAATGATGACTTTCATGCTTTTAAATATGTTTGTATCAAATATAATTAATTAAAATAAACAAATTGGAAAAATAGGCTTCGTTCGCTGAAGGGGTAAAAAAATAGCAATAAAGGGAGCTAATAACTTACAATATAAACTTACTATTAAACCAAGTCATTGCCTAAGAAATAGAAAATTTTACTATTAATCAATCACTCACCTAATAAAACCAGGTTGCAAATCAAAAAAATCTGCTTCCTTTAGCGTTAACAAATAATCTTTCAGACCAAATAAAATTGATTTGAAAGAAGTGTACAATTCCCGGTTAAAGTTTACCAAAGTGGAAATTTCTACCTCACTAACCTTATTGGCAATACTATCTTTATACAGCGACGCCAATGTGGTTGAATAACCACTCGTTATTGACTGATAAAGTAAGGTTAGCTCTTCCAAACAGTTTTCACCTTCCTTCCCATTGAGTAGCAACTGTATTTTTTCGTAAAAATTCAACAATTTCTCTCTCGACTGGATATAAAAATTATATTTGATGTCATTGGAAGAATTGCGCATTTGATCAATATCATGCTGAGCATCCCTTATACTTTTTGCTGCATACATGCTATTTCGGATAGCAGAAATTAATTGTTCAAGTCTTTCAGTAACAATTTTATCAGAAGCCTCACTGAGTAGTCTTAAATAAAATCCATGCATTTCGCCATGCAGTTGTTTAATATAATAGTATTGCTGAACAACGTTTTTTCTGATAAATTTTTTATTTACATATAAATTTTCTTTTTTGCCATCATTCAAATTAAACGAATCTAGACTATATTCAATCACATGATTGATAAAATATTTTGTCTCATGGTCCAACGCATCTAGCGCATTTTCCGTATCAATAACGGGCACTTTGTTTATATACAAACTTCCCTGTTCTTTTTCTACATAACACTTTAATAAAAATTTGCCAAAAAGATGTAAAAATGGTAAAAACAAAAGAATACAAACTAAGTTTACCAAACTTTGAAACAATACCAATGCAATTAAATGATCTTTTATTGCCAGCATGTCACTGAACAAATAACTAAGTGGGCGAAGTAAAAAAAATACAATGGTCACGGTAATCAAATTGAAAAGGAAATTACCAAGTGCCACTCTTTTCTTGCTAGCAGTTCCATTTACTGCTGCCAAAAACAACTTTAATGTGGTGCCAATTTCAGCACCTAATACGATGGCCATTGCAATTAGTAAGGTAATCGCATTGGCAAACAATGCTGTTAAGGTGAGGGCAATTATAGCTGAGCTAGACTGAACAATAGCAGTCAAGAATATACCCAGTAAAAGAAATATCACTAAAGGATACAATGCAATCGATGATAAATTGGTTTGCTGAACAAAACCCTCCATACCCGGTTTGATATACCCTAATGCTACAAAAAGAAATGCTAGACTAAATAAAAATTTAAACACCAAAAACCATTTATTTTCAGTCGAAAGAAAGGCCATTACGATTCCTGCAATACCTACTATTGGCAATACCAATACATCAATAG
>CANJAW010000106.1:0-8090 GCA_947472215.1 Chitinophagaceae bacterium | reverse complement strand
GTTATAGTGCAGATATCAATTCCTTAACGATTGCATTAGATTTTTTGGTGCAGCAACAACAGCACCCTACCCGAACGTTGATTTTGAGTGATATTTTGGAGTCTGGCAAAACTAGTATTGAATTGTATAGTGCAGTAGCAGCTATTTTGCAGCAAAAAAGCATTCATCGTTTTATAGGAATTGGCCCAGAGCTTTGTAAGCATCAGCAAGCCTTTCATAATATCCCGCAAAGCTTTTTCTTTTCTTCCCTCGCGGAGTGTTTGCAGCAGTTTTATTCTATTCATTTTCACAACGAGACCATTTTGCTAAAGGGAGCAAGGGTATTTGAGTTTGAACAAATCAGCCATTTGCTGGAAGAAAAAGTACACCAAACGGTATTGGAAATTAATTTAAATGCCCTCACGCATAATTTGAAAGCTTATCAGCAATTGTTGCAACCAGGTGTGCAACTGATGGCGATGGTAAAAGCCTTCAGCTATGGCAGTGGTGGTTTTGAGATTGCCAATTTATTACAGTTTCAACAGGTGGATTATTTGGCGGTTGCTTATGCAGATGAGGGGGTTGAATTAAGGAGGGCAGGAATTAATTTACCGATTCTTGTTTTAAATCCTGAGGAGGCAACTTTCGATGTGCTAGTAAAATATCATTTGGAACCGGAGTTATATTCCTTTGGTATTTTAAGTGGATTTCAACAATATTTGGAGCAATCAGGTGTTGCTAGTTACCCAGTGCATATCAAGTTGGATACCGGCATGCATCGCTTGGGATTTGAAACCAAAGACTTGGTTGAATTAGGAAATCTATTGCAGACTTCGGGGCCATTTAAAGTACAGTCTGTTTTTTCCCATCTAGCTGCCAGCGATTCGCCAGAACATGATTCGTTTACCAGATTACAAGCTGCTGAGTTTTTAAAAGGTTGTGAAATTTTGCAAACTGCACTTGGCTATTCTTTTATTCGTCATATAGCCAATACTTCTTCAATACACCGACATCCTGCTTTGCAACTGGATATGGTTCGGTTAGGAATTGGGCTTTATGGAATAGATAACAACGTAGCTATGCAGTCGAAACTTAAAAATGTAAGTACTTTAAAAACCACCATTTCTCAAATTAAGAAGGTAGCGGCTGGCGAAAGTATTGGCTATAGTAGAATGGGAAGGGCAAGTGCTGATACCTTGATAGCGACTGTTCGTATTGGTTATGCGGATGGTTATCCTAGGGTTTTGAGCAATGGGGTGGGTAGCATGTGGGTCAAAGGTAATTTGGTCCCTGTTATTGGCAATGTATGTATGGATATGACCATGCTAGATATAACCGGAACTACTATCAAGGAAGGAGATGAAGTGATTGTGTTTGGGGAGTCCCTTCCAGTAGTTGATTTAGCCACAAGTGCTCAAACGATTGCTTACGAAATATTGACGGGCGTTTCACAGCGGGTAAAGCGGGTGTATTTTGAAGAATAGGGACTTACCTCTCCTCCATAGCCTGAAACCATTTATCCATTATCTTTGCAACTTATGATTAAAGCCAGACACGTAACATTTATTATTTTATTGGTTGTAGTAGCTGACCAGGCACTTAAATTCTACATTAAAACCAATTATTTTATGAACGAGCACCATAGTATTTTGGGAAATTGGTTTCGTTTGTATTTCGTAGAAAACGAGGGGATGGCCTACGGATGGAAATTTGGTGGCGATGCCGGAAAAATGACACTTACTTTATTCAGGTTGGGCGCGGTTATTTTTGGTGTTTGGTACTTAGGTAGCATTATTCGAAAAAAGTATAATAAGGGGTTTGTTATTTGTGCCGCTTTAATTTTTGCAGGGGCATTGGGTAATTTGATAGACAGTATGTTTTACGGGTTGATTTTTGAGGAGAGTGTGCAAGGATCTTATGCAGTGGCAAAAATGTTTCCAGCACATGGATATGCAGGTTTTCTGCATGGCAGAGTGGTAGACATGCTTTATTTTCCTATAATCAGTAACGTTCACTTTCCTTCGTGGGTACCAATTTGGGGTGGCGAGGAGTTTGAATTTTTTCGTCCCATTTTCAATCTTGCAGATGCTGCCATTTCTTCGGGAGTCATAACAATTCTGTTATTCCAGAAAAAGTTTTTCAGTGATCAAAACCCTCCCGAAAATCACCATACACAAGAAACGGCTGCTGTGGTGAACGATGATGTACAGGTGCAATAATTTTTTACCCCTAAGTAGGACTTAGTTAATCTTTCCAACCATATTGGCTGGAATCACCCATGCATCAAATTCCTCAGGTGTAACATAGCCTAGCTTTACAGCCATTTCTTTTAATGTTGTGCCTTCTTTATGAGCTTTCTGTGCAATTTCAGCAGCTTTATAGTAACCAATCTTTGTGTTGAGAGAAGTGACTAGCATCAGGCTATTGTCTACATGCTTTTTAATATTTGATTCAATCGGTGCCAGCCCAATTGCGCATTTGTCGTTGAAAGAAACGCAGCCATCTCCAATAAGTCGGGCACTGTGTAGGAAATTATAGATCATTACTGGTTTAAAGACATTGAGTTCAAAATGCCCCATGCTTCCGCCAATTCCGATGGTAACATCATTTCCCATTACCTGTGCGGCAATCATGGTTAAGGCTTCACATTGGGTTGGATTTACCTTTCCTGGCATGATAGAAGATCCAGGCTCATTGTCTGGAATATATATTTCACCTATGCCCGACCGTGGGCCTGAAGAAAGCATACGGATATCATTGGCAATTTTCATCAAACTTACGGCCACTGTTTTTAGTGCTCCATGGGCTTCTACAATAGCATCATGGGCTGCCAGCGCCTCAAATTTATTTTCAGCAGTAATAAATGGCAAGCCGGTTAAGGAGGCAATATGTTTCGCTACATTTTCAGAATAGCCTTCTGGAGTATTGATGCCGGTGCCTACAGCGGTACCACCCAATGCCAATTCCCCAAGATGTTCCAGTGTATTGCGGATAGCTTTTAATCCATGATTCAGTTGTGATACATAGCCGCTGAATTCTTGTCCCACCGTTAAGGGAGTAGCATCCATAAAATGGGTACGGCCAATCTTTACTACTTGCATATACGCCTTTGATTTAGCAGCAAGGGTATCCCTTAATTTTTCAATGCCTGGGATGGTGGTTTCCATTAATATTTTATATGCAGCAATATGCATGGCCGTTGGAAAAGTATCGTTGCTAGATTGCGATTTATTGACATCATCATTGGGGTGTAAAAATTTTTCTTTATCCGCTAGTTTGCCACCGTTCATAACATGTCCGCGATAAGCCACTACCTCATTTACATTCATATTGCTTTGCGTGCCACTTCCGGTTTGCCATACTACCAGCGGAAACCATTTATCCAATTTGCCTGCAAGGATTTCATCGCATACAATTCCGATGAGGTCAGCTTTTTCTTGTGGTAATACACCTGCATCCAAATTGGTTAAAGCGGCCGCCTTTTTTAAATAGGCAAAGGCCTTGATAATCTCCTTGGGCATTTTATTAATATCCTCCGCAATTTTAAAATTATCAATACTACGCTGGGTTTGTGCACCAAAATATGCATCTGCGGGTACTTTTACCTCACCCATAGTATCTTTTTCTATTCTATATTCCATTAGGACAATATTTAAAGGTTGATTATTGGATACAAAGTTACTTGTTGAAGCATAGAATTGGGCATCTTTTCAGATTATTTTACCTTCAACCCTTTGATAGGGTATATTATATTTTTCAGAGGGAATCTATTTTTATTTACCTTGAACTCCAATTATATGTATAACCATCGTGGTCCTTTGGGGTGTTTTCCTATTGAATGATAGCACGAAAGTATCGGTTAATCAGATTCGTTGATTCATCAGCCAATATCAATTGGAATTGGGGTTCTACCCCGAACGGAAAGGAACTAGTTGTTAAAATTACAATTGCTAAGTAAAAAGGATAGTATGAAAAGAAGCGAATTTATTAAATATGCATCTACGGTTGCTATCATTGTAGCTGGAGGAGATGTTCTTCATGCAAGCGAATTGAATTGGAACGACTGGAAAAAGGGTAAGAAAGTTAAGCTACGCTTTGTTGTTGCATCCGATGGACATTATGGTCAAAAGGGAACCGATTTTAAAAAGCATTTCGAAACCCTTGTTACCCGCATCAATGAAGAACACGCCACTAATCCATTTGCATTTTGCATGATCAATGGTGACATTATTCATGACGACAAGGCTTTTTTCCCAGCAGCTAAAGAAGCCTTGGATAAACTGGCACTTACCTATTATGTGAGCCAGGGAAACCACGATAAGGTTACCCCGCAGGAATGGGAAACTATCTGGAATATGCCTGTCAATCTTGATTTTACTGTGGGTAAAAATTCTTTTTTAATAGCTACCACTTCCAATGAAACGGGGACTTACCTATGTCCAAATGTAAGTTGGATTTCGGCACAATTGGAAAAACACCACGCCCAAAAAAATGTATTTATTTTTATACATATCAATCCAGGTAAACTAACGAAGCATGCAGTGGATTGTCCTGAATTGTTTGACATTTTTGCAAAGCACAAAAATATCAAAGCTGTTTTTAATGGGCACGATCATAATGAAGAAGGGATAAAGGTAAAGAATGAAATACCCTTCATTTTTGATGCACATTTTGGTGGAGACTGGGGCACTGCCTATCGTGGATTTCGGGTGGTGGAATTGATGAGTGACAATTCAGTGCTTACCTATGTTATGAATCCTATTGATAAAATAAACGAGGTTACATTTTAAATTATCAACGAAACTGGCTCTAATATTTACTTTCCTGTAAATGAAGGTGTGCGTTTTTCAAGAAATGCGCGGGTGCCTTCTTTTCTGTCCTCCGTGTCAAAGCATTCCCCAAATGCAGCGTTTTCAGTTTTGTATCCATTATTGTTTTTATCATAAACCGCATTCACAGATTGAATGCATGCTGAAATGGCAATGGGCGCTTTTGTATTAATCAGGGACAAAATGGAGATTGTTTTATTCATCAACTCTGCTTCAGGCACCACATAGTTTACTAGTCCGTATTGAAGCGCCGTAGTGGCATTAACCATGATGCCGCTTATCATTAATTCAAGTGCTCGTCCCTTGCCTATTAATTGGGTCAATCGTTGAGTGCCTCCGTAACCGGGCAGTAGTCCTAGGTTGATTTCTGGCTGTCCAAATTTTGCATTTTCTGAAGCGATGCGGAAATGGCAAGCCATTGCCAACTCACAGCCTCCACCTAATGCAAATCCATTGATCGCTGCTGCGATGGGCTTTTTACTGTTTTCTATTCTAAAAAAAATATCCTGACCTCTTTTTGATAAATCCATCGCTTCAGTTTTGGTTAAACCGGAAAACTCAGCAATATCCGCTCCTGCTACAAAAGCTTTTGTACCTGCACCGGTGATGATAGCCGATTGAATTGCATTGTTATCATAAATTTCGTGTAATGCCTTTTCTAATTCGGACAGCACCAACGCATTTAATGCATTTAATTTTTCCGGGCGGTTAATGGTAATAATAAAGATGCCATTTGCTAGGGAAGTGACTAAGGTGGAGTAGTTCATTTAGTTATTTTTAACATGCTATTCAACGGCTTTGTTATAAATCTTTTTATGGCAATTTAAAAATCTCTGTGGGTAGCCACCCATTGTAGTATGTAATCGGTAATTATTGCAGTAGTGGTTCCGGGAGGAAATAGTTCTCCCACACCCATTTTATTTAATTCTTTCATATCATCTTCTGGGATAATGCCGCCGCCTGTTAGTAGTACGTCATTCATCTTCCTATCTTTCATTAATTGAATGATTTTTGGAAAAACGGTATTGTGCGCGCCACTTAATATGCTAATTCCGATTGCATCCACATCTTCCTGCAATGCTGTATTGACAACCATTTCAGGCGTCTGTCGTAGACCAGTATAGATCACCTCCATTCCGGCGTCTCTTAAAGCAGTGGCGATTATTTTAGCGCCACGATCATGACCATCCAAACCTACTTTTGCAACTAGCACACGAATGGGGCGTTTCCTTTCTACTTTCATGGCGGTTATTTTAAAAATATATAAGTGAATGAAGGGTGTTTTAAGCTTCAAAAACCTTCAGGGCATTTTCAATTCTTTGCAGGGTAACTATTTTTCCAATGGCTGCTGCAATGATGAATACACCTGGCCCCATTTTGCTACCTACTAGGAATACCCGGAAAATCATTTGTAGCTCTCCTACTTTGATATTTTTTTCTGTAGCAATTTGTTTAAAAATTGCTTCAATAGAAAGCTCATCCCAACTTTCAAGTTGTTGTAACTGGCTGGTTAAAAGGTGGAAATAGTCTCTTTTGCTTTCATCCCATTTTGGTTTCACAGCAGCTTCATCAAAGGAAGAAGGAGATTGAAAGAAGAAAACACCCTGCGTGTAAAAATCGGGGAGTAAAGTACACCGCTCCTTGATTAAATTCATTACCTCGCCAAGATATTGGTCATCAATATTTGAAATGCCATTGTTTTCAAAGATCGCTTTCACCCTTTGCTTATAATGATCGATGTCGAGTTTTTTGATCCATTCGTGGTTGAACCATTTTGCTTTTTCAAAATCAAATTTTGCACCGCCTTTATGAACTCTTTCAATGCTGAATTTTTCTACCAGTTCCTCTAGTGAAAATAGTTCCTGTTCTGTTCCATCATTCCAGCCCAATACGGCTAGCAAATTGATGAATGCCTCCGGCAAAAAACCCAATTCCTTAAACCCTTTGGTTACCTCATGGGTAATAGGATCTGTCCAATCCATAGCGTAAACGGGAAAGCCTAATCGATCTCCGTCGCGCTTACTAAGTTTTCCATTTCCATCTGGTTTCAGTATCAGCGGAAGATGGGCCCAATGGGGCATTTTATCAAGACCAAATAAATATTTCCACAAAAGAATATGCACGGGCGCGCTCGGCAGCCACTCTTCTCCCCTAAAAGCATGACTAATTTTCATTAGATGGTCATCTATAACCACCGCAAGGTGGTAGGTAGGCATTCCATCTGCTTTGAGGAGCACCTTGTCATCAACCATATTGGTATCAAATTCTAGCTCGCCCCTAATCATATCTGTAAAGTGAACCAGTTCATTGGGGTTTACTTTGATACGAATTACATAGGGCGTTCCAGCATCAAGTAATGCTTTTGTTTCTTCTGGGGATAATCGAAGTGAATTATTCATGCCCATCCGAACATGGTGATCATATTGCAAACTGTTGCTGCCTGAAGCTTTTAGCTTTTCGCGCATGTCCTCCAGTTCTGCTGAAGTATCAAAGGCGTAATAGGCATTTCCTTGCTGGATAAGTTGGTCGGCATATTGGCGATAACTAGCCTTTCTTTCACTCTGCCTATAGGGCATATAAGGTCCTCCGTGTTGCACACTTTCATCCGGTATAAGCCCACACCAATCTAGACAGTCGAAAATATATTTCTCTGCGCCTTCCACCCATCTTGTCTGATCGGTATCTTCCACCCGAACTATAAAATCGCCGGCGTGTTTTTTTGCATATAAATAATTAAATAGTACGGTCCTAACACCGCCTAAATGCAAGCCACCGGTTGGGCTGGGTGCAAATCGAACTCTTACTTTATTGAACATACTGCAAAGATAAGCCAGTAGAGAAATGAAAGGAAAAGAAAATCGGAGCTACTGCCTAGCCCAATAGGCTATATTACAATTAACAGGAAGTTTTTGATAAGCTCATCCTAGTAAATTAGGCTACAACTGAATTGATAAGTGAGGGTTTACTATGCCTATGTAGTGCACTTAGAGGTTATTCTGACTTTTTGAGGATAGCGCTAGGTAGATAATGTTTTATTGAAAATAGGCTGCAATTTTGGTTGCGATTAGTAAATTTCCTTTTTCATTGGGATGGTTTACCTGCGACATGTAATTTGAAACGGGTTCTCCAGCAATGACTTTTTTTCTAAATTCCTCATAGCTATCAACTAATCCGACATCATATTTCTTTGCCAAGGCCCTAATTTGTAGGGCATGTTTTTCCAATTCATTATTTTGCTTCAGCATATCTACCCGTTGGTCGGGCGAAGGGGTTAAAAGAATC
>CANJAW010000105.1:0-8125 GCA_947472215.1 Chitinophagaceae bacterium | reverse complement strand
TTTTGGTAGCCTTTTCTTTCTGGGAATTTCCAGATTCAAAAACCATGTACAAAACTGGCAATACAAAAAGGGTTAAGAAAGTTGCAATCAGCAAACCTCCAATCACCACCGTTGCCAATGGTCGCTGTACTTCTGCTCCCGCACCATTGCTTACCGCCATAGGAAGAAAACCCAAAGAGGCCACATAGGCTGTCATCAATACAGGACGTAACCTAACTTTTGTACCCATCAAAACGATCCGTTTCACATCCTTCATTCCTTCTTTTTTTAATCGATTAAATTCGGCAATTAGCACAATGCCATTCAATACCGCCACGCCAAACAATGCAATAAATCCAACCCCAGCGCTAATACTGAAAGGCATGCCTCGAAGTGCCAAAAACAAAATACCTCCAATGGCTGACAATGGGATAGCAGAATAAATCAATAAGCCCTGCTTAATGGAAGTAAAAGCAAAATAGAGTAGCAAAAAAATTAACAGCAATGAAACAGGTACCGCTACCAACAATCGCTGTTTAGCTGCATGTAGGTTTTCGAAAGCACCCCCATAGGTAACATAATACCCAGCAGGAAATTTTAATTGCTGATCCACCTTTTTCTGTAATTCATTGACAATGGTTTGTACATCCCTACCTCTCACATTAAAACCAACTACAATTCTACGCTTGGCATCTTCGCGCTGAATCTGATTAGGACCATCCTTTATCTGAACATCCGCCAACTGATACAAAGGAATTTGAGTTCCCTGAGGTGTAGGAATCAATAAATTTTGGACATCCTTTAGATCCCTTTTCAAATCTCCCTTTAAGCGAACCACTACTTCAAACCGCTTTTCACCTTCAAACAATAGGCCGGTACTTTGGCCGGCAAAAGCAGTATTGACCACTCGATTAATATCATTTATGTTGAGGTTAAATTGAGCAATCGTATTTCTGTTATAATGAATAATAATTTGAGGCATCCCTGAGACGGGTTCCACATATAAATTTTTTGCTCCTTCTACCCCATTGACAATCGTTCCCAATTTGGTAGCATATGCGGCAAGCGTATCTAAATTTTCTCCAAAAATTTTACACACTACATCCTGCCTAGCTCCGGTCATCAACTCATTAAACCGCATCTGAACCGGAAACTGAAATCCCGCAGTAACGCCCGGAACCGCCTCAAGGGCCTTACCCATTTTTTCGGATAATTCATTGAACGTTTTCGCTGAAGTCCACTCCGACTTTGGTTTTAAAATCACCATCATATCACTTGCTTCCATAGGCATCGGATCGGTGGGCACTTCGCCGCTACCAATTTTAGTCACCACTTTCTCCACTTCGGGGAACTGTGTTTTTAGGATATGCGCCGCCTGCTGGGTGTTAGTGATGGTAGTATTTAATGAACTGCCAGTTAATACCCTAGTATCCACCGCAAAATCGCCCTCTTCCAATGCGGGAATAAATTCACCCCCTAGGGAAAGTAATACGAAAACAGATATGATAAACATTCCCACCACAGAAACCAACACTGTTTTTGGAAAACCTACCACCCAGTTCAATGCCGATTGGTAAAGCCGCTCAACGCGTATCATCAACCTGTCAGAAAAATTAGGTTGGTGTTTTACTTTTTTGCTTAAGAAAAGCGCACTCATCATCGGGATATAGGTCAGGGAAAGAATGAATGCACCCAACAAAGCAAAGGCAACGGTTTGTGCCATAGGTTTAAACATTTTGCCTTCTATCCCCTGCAAAGTAAAGATCGGTAAATAAACCACTAGGATAATAATTTGCCCGAATACTGCACTATTCATCATTTTGCTGGCTGAAAAGTTTACTTCTTCATCCATCTGAGGTTGAGTTAATTTAGTAACGCCGGCAAATTTTTTACTATGCGTAAGTTGATGCATCACCGCCTCAACAATAATTACGGCCCCATCTACAATTAATCCAAAATCCAATGCACCTAAGCTCATTAAATTGCCACTAACTCCAAAAAGATTCATCATGATAATGGCGAATAACATCGCTAGTGGTATCACAGAAGCTACTAACAAACCCGCCCTTAAATTACCGAGAAAAAATACCAATACAAATACCACAATCAAAGCCCCTTCCATTAGATTTTTCTCCACTGTACCAATAGCGTTATCTACCATCTTGGTTCGGTCTAAAAATGGTTCAATCACCACTCCATCCGGTAAAGATTTTTGTATCTGAAGGACCCGTTCTTTTACATTTTTGATTACATCGCTACTATTAGCGCCTTTCAGCATCATCACCACTGCACCAGCTACCTCTCCCTTATCGTTGTAACACATGGCGCCATAGCGAGTGGCATGACCAATTTTTATTTCCGCCACATCCCTTATAAACAAGGGCGTTCCGGTATTGGTTCTTTTAATGGCAATGTTTTTAATATCCTCCATGCTCCCTACCAACCCTTCTGATCGGATATACAAAACCGCAGGCCCTTTTTCAATATAGGCGCCACCCGTATTTTCATTGTTTTTTTCCAATGCCGTAAAAACATCCGTAATGGTAATATTATAGGAAAGCAATTTATTTGGGTCCACTTCTATCGAATACTGCTTTAATTTACCGCCAAAACTACTAACCTCCGCTACCCCCTTAACGCCCAACAACTGGCGGCGCACAATCCAATCCTGAATGGTTCTTAAATCAGTTTCATTATACTGGTTTTCATACCCTTCTTTCGGCCTTACCACGTATTGGTAAATTTCCCCAAGGCCGGTACTCACCGGTCCTAATTCAGGCAAGCCGATTCCCTGCGGAATTTGGGACTGTACTTTTTGGAGCCGCTCGGCTACTTGTTGACGGGCCCAATAAATATCAGTGGCGTCATCAAATACGATGGTAACCAACGACAATCCAAACCTCGAAAAACTTCTTATTTCCTTTAAACCAGAGATATTGTTATTGGCTTGCTCGATAGGAAAAGTTACTAGCCGCTCAATATCTGTAGCGCCAAAAGAAGGGGCAATGGTAATCACCTGTACCTGGTTATTAGTGATATCTGGTACCGCATCAATAGGGAGTTTGGTGAACTGATAACTACCATAACCTATAAGGGCTATGATAAACAGTCCAACAATGAGTTTGTTTTTGATAGCAAACCCAATTATCGCATGTAGCATAATTGTCTTTTAAATAAAAAAATGTAAAATTAGCCTTTACTGTGTGGCAAAAATGTTAATAGCACAAAGTTGTGAAACCTTTGCCTGCTTTCAAAAAATAAAACTAACAAGATTTGGGCGGCTGCCAAATAGAGGCGATGCTAGAAGAAGGTATGGAAGTAATGAAATATCCGTATAATTTCTTTTGGTCGATTTCAATAGGCTTTAATAAAGAAAACTGAAACGTTACTGGTACAAAATCGGAAATCGATGCTACAATATAAACGCTTGAACTTTTAAATGGCAACTGCATATCTCTTTCATAATCCTTATCCTTTGGACTTCCACAGAGATAGTGCATATTCAGGAATGAAAGAATTGAAATATTTTTATCCTCTTGCTTGTGCTCAATATAGTGCTGAAAAACCACGGGCAGCTTCACTAACTCTGCAGCTACTGATGTAGAAAACAGATAAATGCTGAGGAATAATATGGCGGAATATTTTTTCAGAATACAAAGGTAGTTGATTTGATTTTAAGGATATCAAGAAATAACATTTCAAATGACTCCTTATTTTTTTAATTCGAAACTCCCTTTTAAGCGAATATCTTCAGATGAAGCGCCAATCATCAAGTCGAAATCGCCTGGTTCAGTTACCCATTGCAATGACTGGTTATAGAAAGATAATTTTTCCTTGTCAATGACAAATTTGATGCGTTTACTTTCACCTGCACCCAATTTTATTTTAACAAAATCTTTTAGCTCTTTCACAGGCCTTACTATAGAGCCTACCTTATCGCACAAATACAACTGAACAATTTCTTCCCCGGCATATTTTCCCGTATTCTTAATCGTTAGCGACACTTCAATTTTTTCATTTTCCGTAATTTTATTTTTACTCAGTGATAAATTACTATAGTCAAAATTGGTATAGCTCAACCCATATCCAAAAGCATATTTTGGAAAAATAGAAAGGTCTGTGTAAGAAGAATTGTAATTATGATTGTCATCACTTTTGGCTGGTCGGCCAGTATTAAAATGACTATAAAAAATAGGAATTTGTCCAACACTTCGGGGGAAACTCATCGGTAATTTGGCAGAAGGATTGTAATCGCCAAACAACACGTCTGCAATGGCATTCCCCGCCTCACTACCCAGCCACCAAGTATACAGAATAGCTGGCGCATTATCAGCGGTATAATTGAATACCAATGGTCGGCCTGCATTGATCAACACTACCAAGGGTTTCCCAGTCGCTAACAACTCTTTTAGTAAATCTTCCTGAACTCCTGGAATATTAATATTACTCCGGCTTTTTGCCTCTCCGCTCATATCCCTTTTTTCACCAATACTTAGAATGACCACATCCGCCTGCTTGGCTATTTCGATGGCTTCCGCAAAACCTGCTTTGCTATCTCCTTCAATATCGCAACCTTTTGCATACAATAGCTTTGAATGGCCGCCCAGTTTATTTTGTACTCCCTTCCACTGTGATACAATAAAATTTGAATCAACGCCAGGTATTTCTACATCCCAAAAACCCTTGTTTTGTTTGAGGGGTTTTACCAATGGGCCAATAAAGGCAATGGTTTTGGTGTCTTTGGATAAAGGCAACAATTGATGTTCATTTTTTAGTAATACAATACTCTTTGCTGCAATTTGCCGAGCAGCTAGGGTATGGGCAGGATTGTTCAAAGCCTCCTGCTCACGTTGAACATTACAATATTTATAAGGGTCATCAAATAAACCCATTTCGAATTTTTTTTGTAAGATTCGCTTTACGGCATCATCGACCAAGTAGATGGATATTTTTTTATCAGTTACTAATTGTGAAAGGTTGTTTTTATAATTTCGGCTTTCCATATCCATATCACAGCCCGCTGTAATAGCAGATAAAGCAGCTTCATACTCATTGGCAACATTACCATGATTGATCATTTCACCGATAGAGCCCCAATCACTTACCACAAATCCCTTGAAATTCCATTTGCCCTTTAAAATATCTCGCTGTAAATATTTATTCCCAGTAGCTGGAACACCATTTAAATCATTGAAAGAATTCATAAAACTGGCAGCACCAGCATTAAGGGCCGCTTTAAAAGGCGGCAAATATACTTCCCATAAAAGACGCTCACTCATATCTACTGAATTGTAGTCTCTTCCTCCAATGGCTGCGCCATAAGCGGCAAAATGTTTAACACAGGCCATCACAGAATTAATGGCCCCCAACCGATTGCCCTGAAAGCCCTTTACCCTTGCATAGGCAATGGCTGATCCCAAATAAGGATCTTCGCCAGCACCTTCCATGACTCTTCCCCATCGAGGATCTCTAGCTATATCCACCATTGGTGCAAAAGTCCAATGAATGCCACTCGCACTCGCTTCCGTAGCTGCAATTCTTGCAGACAACTCCATGGCCTCCAAATCCCAGCTTGCTGCTTCCGCCAAAGGAATAGGAAAAGTGGTCTTAAATCCATGTATTACATCCTGACCAAATAATAAGGGTATTTTTAATCGCGACTGCATAGCCAAATCCTGGTATTGCCTAGTATGCGCTACCCCCAAAATATTGAGCATCGACCCAACGCGTCCAGCACTAATCTCCATTGGCTTATCTCCGCTAAATGTAATAGGACCCGTTGCAGTTAAATCACCCGTATATTGATTCAATTGCCCAATCTTTTCTTCTATCGTCATCAGCCTCAATACAGAATCTACTTTTTTTGAAATGGAACCTGGTTGTGCAAAACATAATAAAGAAGACACAAGAATAAATGAAAGTAGCAATATTTTTTTCATCTTTAGTAAATTAATGTTTGAATTGCATGCGGCAAAATAGATACTTCGGTAGCCTTGGTGCCAATACATAAATTATAAAGAATGGCTTGACTACTCTGGTTCATTACCACCGTTACTATTTTACCATTGCTGTTTAAAAAAGAGGTAGTTAGCAATTGGCTTCTACTGCTAGTACTACTGATTCTTTTTGCTCCTTTTTCGACAAATTTTGAAAAATGACCAATAAAATAATACGAGGGCGTATAAACTAGATTGCCAGTTTTAGTATTGGCATGAATAGGTGCGAAACAAAAATTATTTGCATGATTGGGTCCCCCATTTTCATCGAGTAATATATTCCAATCTGTCCATCCCACTGTACCATTATTGAAATCATTGATCATGGACCTGCCATACCTTTCGCCATTTGACCACAATTGATATTTTTCTGCCTTGAAATTTTCAACACAGCCTTCTGTGAAAAACAAATTTTTATCCGGATACATTTCGTTCACCTTGCCGACATTTTCATACATCGGATTGCCGCCACTCCAGTTTTCGTACCAATGAAAACCAATACCCCACACATATTGACTGGCTTGGACATCATCCAAAATTGTACTAACTCTTTGAGATAGTAAGTCGCGATTATGATCCCAAATAGTAATTTTTTTACCCCCCAATCCAGCTTTATGTAAAGTGGGGCCTAGGTAATTTTTTAAAAAATCTCTTTCCTCTTCTGCAGAAAATACACAAGATTCCCAGCGCTGCGTTGCCATCGGCTCATTTTGAATGGTTAAGCCCCAGATTGGAATCCCAGATTTTTGATAGGCATTGATAAACTTCACATAATAATTAGCCCAAGGTTGATAAAAAGCTGGTAATAACTTTCCTCCTTTGAGCATAGTATTATTGTCTTTCATAAAGGCTGGAGGACTCCATGGACTTGCATATACAATGGCTTGGCCTCCAGAGGCAGCTATAGCATCCTTGATCAATGGGATTTTGTACAGTCTATCATGGTCAATTGAAAAGGTTGTTAAGTCCTTATCCCCTTCAGCAACATAGGTATAACTTGCTGAACTAAAATCGCAACTATGAATATTGGTCCTGATCAAGGAGTAACCGATGCCTTTTTCCTTACTGAAATAATCCGCTAAAAACTCCATTTTTTTATCATTGGGCAATTGAGCAAATACTTCCGCACTAGCGTCGGTGATTGCTCCGCCTATTCCAAGAAATGTTTGAAATGTTTTTCTAGGATTTACAAAAATACAAGTCTGCGTTTCAAGGGGTTGTCTTAAATCTGAAAACTGCAGACTAGCGGTATTGGATAACCTGAAACTGGAACTATCTGCAGATGTAAACACTGTTACAATGCGATTCTCAATTGCTATAGGTGCTATCAGTTTAACATTTGCTCGTTGTGAAAAGGCAAGCACTGAAACCAGCAAAAAAAAGGGGATGGTAATCGATTTCATTGTATTTTTTATTAGGGAATGCTTGTCTGTTTTACCAAATATAAGTTCCTACAGAACCGCTTTCCAATGAACTGGTAATCCACTTGCCGCTAATTTTAATATTAAATAACTCAGCAGATGCTCCATCATTTTGCACAAGTACTACGATTTTTCCTGTCGGCGTTTTAAAGGCAACATTTTGCAAATTGCCAACTAGATTACTGAAAATTCTTATTGCACCTGCAGGTACAAATTTCGAAGCATGGGCTATAATATAATATCCCACATTTCTAATATAACTATCGCTGCTATTTACAGTAAAAGCTCCCTTACATGAAGTGCAACCACCTTCAGTATGCGGCCCAAAACTGGCATCATTGGCCAAATTCCATTCTAGTGCATTTTTACTCCAGTTGCGCATAGATCCAATAACAACATTTTTTACATGCCATTTTAGGTCATCTTCAAATTTACCAGTAGAAGCAGTGTATTGCTCGGTGAAATAAATATTCTTGTCGGGGAATGCGTTATGGACAGTTGATAGCGCACTGATATCTCCTGAATATAAATGAAAAGCAGCGCCATCTATAAAAGCTTTGGCTGCAGGGTCATTTAAAATCGACATCGGATAATCAGGATGATCACAATTATGATCATAGATAACAATTTTGGTAGTAATTTGAGCAGATTGAAAAGCCGGCCCTAAATTGTTTTTTATAAATACAGCCTGTTCACCAGCTGTCATCAACATGCTAGGATTATTACCAG
>CANJAW010000104.1:0-8158 GCA_947472215.1 Chitinophagaceae bacterium | reverse complement strand
TGTTACCAGTATTGCTCATAAGTACCTTCATTTATGCACAAATACCTGAAGATGCCTTGCGCTTTTCATTCTTTCCGCAAAATGGTACTGCCCGAAATTTAGCAATTGGAGGTGCAATGGGGTCATTGGGAGGAGATATCACTGCTATTTTTGTAAACCCTGCAGGTTTGGGTAATTATAAAACTGGTGAGCTTGTCTTTACTCCTGGGTTTTTAATGAATTCCAACAAAACCAATTTCAGGGCTACCGATAACAAAAATAATAATACTAGTTTTGGAATGGGCCCCATCGGGTTCGTATTTGGAACAGGTAATCGTTATCAACTTGGTACCAGCCAAGCATTCAGCCTAGCAGTCACCCAAACAGCCAATTACAATAATTCCATTCAATACAATGGATTGAATAACTTTAGTTCTTACAGTGAAAAATGGGCTGAACAGGTTGCCAAAAGTGGGAAGAACATTGATAATATACTCAATAACCCTAGCTATGCTTTTGGAGCTGCACCTGCCCTGTATACCTATCTAGTAGACACTTTCAGAGTAAATGGGAATTTACAAGTAAGGAGTTTGCCTGAAAATATACTGAATGCAGGCCAAGCATTGCGCCAACAAAATACCTTGGATACAAAAGGCTCCCAATATGAAGTTGCCATTGGATATGCTGTCAATAAAAAAGATAAATTTTTATTTGGTTTCAGCATGGGCATTCCACTTATGCAATTTAGCAGTAATAGCACCTTCAAAGAAAGTGACACTTCCTCCAATAAATTAAATGGATTTGACTCCTTCACCTACACCGATGAGTACACCACAAGCGGAGCAGGTATCAATGCAAAAATTGGATTTATTTATAAGCCAACCGAGCATGTTCGTATTGGCTTTGCCTTACATACTCCCACCTACATGGTTTCGCTAACTGACAAAAGAACTGCCGCATTAGTTGCTAACACAGAAAATTACGAGGGCCTGCATAATGTTTCCTCGAAGCTCTTTACCAATGACCAGCCCGGAGAAAGCAAATACAGCATGACCACTCCCTTAAAAGTAATGGTGAGTGGAAGTTATGTATTCAATGAAATTGAGGATGTAAGAAAACAAAAAGGATTTTTAACTGCCGATATTGAATATGTCAATCACAAAGGGTCAAATTTTTATAGTGCCAATGAATCCCCCACCGATGAAGATAAAAAGTATTATCAATCCCTGAATAGCGTAATAAAGGAGCAGTACAAAGGCAATTTTAATTTTCGCTTGGGAGGGGAATTAAAGTTTAACACATTCATGACGAGGCTAGGTTTTGCCTATTATACCAACCCTTATACGGATACTGAAATTAAGGCGCATCAAATGCTGCTGAGTGGCGGAATCGGCTACCGGCACCAAGGAATTTTCATTGACCTTACCTACGTTCATTCCATTAAAAAAGATGTGATTTTTCCTTACCGCCTAGAAGATAGAGCGAATACCTTTGCCTCTAGCAATAACCAACGGGGAAATATTGTTTTGAGTGTAGGATGCAAATTTTAAAAATGTAGAAGTCTACACTAAATGGAATTCATAAAGTATTTTTAATTTAGCTTATAGAAATCAGTGGCAATACTTGGCTGAAATCTGGAGGAGCCCAGTTAATTGTTGTATCCTTTTTAAACCAGGTCATCTGCCGTTTGGAATAATGCCTTGTATTTATTTTAATAGCTTCTACTGCTTCCAGTAGCGAAATTTTTCCGGCAAAATAATCCAACAATTCCCTGTATCCCACTGTTTTCAATGCATTCAGATCTTGATGGGCAATCAGCCCACTAACTTCATCCACCAAACCCTGCTGCACCATTATGTCCACCCGGCTATTAATTCTTTGATACAATTCTTCTCTAGGTAATTCCAACCCAATTTTTATTATATTAAAATCTCTGGTTTGATTTGTTTGTGTTTGAAATTCAAGAATCGATTTACCGGTTGATAACACCACTTCCAACGCACGAATCAGCCTATGAGGATTTAGTATTTCTCCCTTGGAAAAATAAATAGGATCATTTTTTTTAACTTCCATCTGAAGCCATAGTAATCCTCCCTTTTCATACTCCTGCATAATTTGCTCCCTTATGCCAGGCGAAATAATTGGCACGGCATCCATGCCATTGCAAAAAACATTTAAATACAATCCTGTCCCACCTACCATTACAGCCACATCCTTGGTTAAAAATATTTCTTGAACTTTTTCTAGCGCATATTTTTCAAATACCGCTGCATTTACACTTTCGTGGATGGAATGAGAATTGATAAAATAATGAGGAACCGCTGCCAATTCATCCAGTGAGGGCTTAGCTACGCCGATAGACAATTCTTTATAACACTGACGGCTATCTGCGGAAATGATACAGGTAGAAAATTGGTTGGCAACAGAAATGGCAAGGGCCGTTTTGCCAACCGCAGTTGGCCCAGATATGATAATACAGGTTTTCTTCATAACACGCCCCTGAGTAACTGATAATTTTTTAACTGATAACTGAAAGTTGCTAAAATAAAGGGAGTACTTGTGCTCATTGAACCTATAAATATTACAATAGGTCAAAAGAAAATTATCAGACAAGCCAATGGCAGCATTTAATATTCCTCTGAAGACTCTTCTTCGGCCGAATCCTCGGCTGATTCAGTGGCATTTCCATCTTCATCCTCTTCACTGAAACCTTCGAGCATCGCCGCAGCATTCAAATCATATTTTTCCTCCACTTCTGCCAACCGGCTATCTATTAAACCCTTGGTGCCGTATTGAGAAGGAGCGATACCTTCGGAACGGATACAGGCAGGGTAAGTGATTTTTTTATTTTCTTCCTTATCTACCTGAATCAGTTCCACCATAAAAGTCCAGGACTTATTAAAATCATATACATAAACGAACTTTTGGTTGGGGTCTTTTATTTCTGACCCCATAGTAACCTCTGCCATTAGAAGGGGTGCTACTGCATAAATTTTATCATCATATTTTTCAAGCGAAATCTCTCTTCCCCTCAGCCAGCTATCATTACTACGGTAAAAAGTAGCTTTGTGTTTGCTGTCAAATTCATAGCCCTTTAAGATACAATAATGCAGCTCAGAAAAATTTTGGGTGTGCTTAATCACCACATCCCTATAGATACTTTCATCCTCTTCCCAATAAACCCTAAATCGTAAAATTGCCATACCACAAATTTAGTAATAAGAAATGATAAGTTGTGCTGAATACATTGGATTAAAAGCGAAATAGATCCCTTTTGCAGGGTATTATCACCAAGTATTTCAAAAATTGATTATAGTCCAAGTTCTGCAGCTTTTTTAAGCAAAAAATCAAGGGCCGCATCGTAGTTATTAGGGATATGTCCATCCAAAATAGCTTCCCGTATGGCATTCTTTAAATCCCCTATAATTCTACCCGGTGGAAGGTTAAACCTTTCCATGATCATTTCTCCTGTAATAGGTGGCTGCCAGTTGCGTAACTGGTCGCTTGCCTCTACTTCAGCACATCGTACCCTCACCATTTCAAAGTTTTCTAAAAACCGTTTTACCTTTTGCTGGTTTTTGGAGGTGATATCGGCACTGCAAAGGGTCATAAGCGCATCGAAATCTTCGCCCGCATCAAATAACAATCTTCGAATGGCTGCGTCGGTAATATTATCTTTTGTAAGACTGATAGGACGCAAATGCAATTCTACCAACTTTCGAACAAATTTCATTTTTTCATTCTGTGGTAATTTTAACTGGCTGAAAATTTTAGGCACCATCCTGCCACCCAATGCTTCATGTCCATGAAAGGTCCAGCCGTGACCCACTTCAAATCTTTTAGTGGCGGGTTTGGCAATATCATGCAATACCGCAGCCCAACGCAACCAAAGATCATCGGTATGTACACATATATTATCTACCACCTGTAACGTATGATAGAAATTATCCTTATGCCCCTTTCCATCAATGTATTCAGCGCCTGCAAGATCAACCATTTGAGGAAAAATAATTTTTAGCAACCCGCATTTATACAAAAGGTCAAAGCCAACAGAAGGCTTTTTACAGCTCAAAATTTTATTGAGTTCATCGGCAATTCTTTCTCCACTTACAATCTTTATGCGGTCTGCGTTTTGTAGGATAGCAGCAACTGTTTTTTCTTCAATTGTAAAATTCAACTGGGTGGCGAAACGTATGGCCCTCATCATGCGAAGTGGATCGTCGCTGAAAGTGATGTTTGGATCAAGGGGTGTTTGAATTATTTTGTTCTCAATATCACTGATGCCATTAAATGGATCAATCAGCGCTCCATAATTGGCCTTATTCAAACTGATTGCAAGCGCATTGATGGTAAAGTCTCGCCTGTTTTGGTCGTCTTCTAAACTACCCTCTTGAACCACCGGTTTTCGGCTATCAAATTGATAACTTTCTTTTCGAGCTCCCACAAATTCAATATCGATATCCGCTACCTTAATTTGTGCAGTTCCGAAGTTTTTAAAAAAACTGACCGCTGGCCTTGGACTAAATTGCTGTGCTACTGCTTGTGCCAGCTCAATTCCATCGCCTAAGCAAACAATATCGATATCCTTTGTTGGCCGGCCGATGATTTTATCACGCACAAAGCCTCCGATTAAATAGCAAGGCACACCTAGGGCTTCAGCAGCCGCAGCAATCTTTTTAAACAAAATCAGTTCCTTTTCCGAACAATGGATGTGCATAAGCTGCAAAAATAAGCCCTAAGATCCATATGTGGCAGGTAGCTGATTTATTTGATATCTTACAACAAATTGCGCTGAAGCAGTTGAATTAGGGGTGAAAGATGACCGATTAGGTAACTCCGTCACCTTTCGGCACTAATGTTGCCATTGTACCCAACCACAGAAAACAAACCGGCAAAACTATCAGGTTTGACATTTTGACCTTACATTAAAAAAATTATGAATAAAACCTTTTATTTACAGGGCCCTGAAGAAGAAATGGAGTTTATGCCGATCATTCCAATGAATGAAGATGATAGCGAAGATGCAGACACACTAGTGATTCCAAACGAATTACCCCTACTACCCTTACGTAATACCGTTCTCTTTCCTGGAGTGGTATTACCGATCACTGTAGGGAGGGATAAAAGCATAAAAGCTGTAAGTGACGCTTACAAGGCTGACAAATTGATAGGCGTGATAGCACAAAAAGACAGTAGTGTAGAAGAACCTACAGTAAGTGATCTAGAAGAAATTGGTACCGTAGCAAAAATTGCTAAACTTATAAAAATGCCTGATGGCGGAACAACCATCATTATCCAGGGAAAGAAGCGCTTTAAAATTGATGAAATTACTTGTGAAGAACCTTATTTCAAAGCAAAGATTCAGCCCCTAGAAGAGGAAGTACTGAATAACGATAAGGATTTCAATGCGATGGTAGGCAGTATTAAAGATTTAGCGGGGCAGATTGTTCAAATTTCGCCTAACCTTCCTAGTGAGGCAGCAATCATCCTGAAGAACATAGAAAACCCTGTATTTCTCATTCATTTTGTAAGCAGTAACTTGAATAGTGATATCAAGGACAAACAACGGCTGCTAGTGATTAATAATATCAAGGCAAGGGCCGAATTGCTGATGAACCTAATGCAAACGGAGCTGCAATACACAGAACTAAAAAATAAGGTTACCAATAAAACCCGCGCAGAGCTAGACAAACAGCAAAGAGAGTATTTTTTGCAGCAGCAAATGAAGGCTATCAAAGAGGAATTAGGTGGAGATAATGTAGCAGAAGTGAAAGAAATGCTGAAAAAAGCGGAAGGAAAAAAATGGCCCAAACCCGCCATGGAAATGTTTCATAAAGGAGCGGAAAAACTAGAACGAATGCATCCTAGCACCCCAGATTATTCTGTCGTGTACAATCACCTCGACTTAATGCTGGATCTACCTTGGGAAGATTACACGCCAGACTCTTATGACCTGAAAAAAGCAAAAAAGATATTGGATCATGACCATTATGGCATGCACAAAATTAAAGAACGCATACTGGAATACCTTGCCGTATTGAAGCTAAAAGGAGATATGAAAAGTCCGATCCTTTGTTTTGTTGGCCCTCCAGGCATAGGCAAAACTAGCCTAGGTAAAAGTATTGCACATGCCATTGCCCGAAAATATGTTAGGGTAAGTCTTGGTGGACTTCATGATGAAAGTGAGATTCGGGGACATCGTAAAACCTATATCGGTGCTATGCCCGGAAGAATTATTCAGTCAATCCGGAAAATTAAAAGTAGTAACCCGGTGATGATTTTGGATGAAATTGATAAAGTGGGTAATGATCAACGTGGTGACCCCTCCTCTGCCTTGCTAGAAGTATTGGATCCTGAACAAAACAATTCTTTTTACGATAATTACCTAGAACTGGAGTATGACCTCAGTAAGGTATTGTTTATTGCAACCGCCAATAATATCAACAACATCCAACCGGCTTTAAGAGACCGACTTGAAATCATTGACCTAAGTGGATATGCTGTGGAAGAAAAAATTGAAATTGCCCGGCAGCATTTATTACCCAAGCAACAGGAAGCTCATGGGCTTAAAGAGGTAAATATCAAAGTAAGCGAAAAAGTCCTTGAAAAGATCATTGAAGACTATACGAGAGAAAGTGGAGTAAGGGACCTCGACAGGCAACTGGCGGCAATTATGCGTAATCTTGCCAAACAATATGCTACCAAGGGGAAATTAAAGCCTACCCTTACACAGATTGATGTAGAAAAGATTTTAGGAAAGCCGAGATTTAGTAATGAAATGTACAAAATTGCCAACATGGCTGGTGTAGCCGTTGGACTTGCATGGACCTACGTGGGCGGCGATATATTATTTATTGAAATCAGTTTGAGTGATGGTAAAGGTGAATTGAAAATGACCGGAAATTTGGGGAATGTTATGAAGGAAAGTGCCTCCACGGCATATACTTGGTTGCAAGTCAATGCGAAAAAATTGAACATAGACCCAGAGATGTTCAATAACAAAAACATCCACATACATGTGCCAGAAGGTGCCGTACCAAAAGATGGACCGAGTGCCGGCATCACCATGATGACAGCCTTGGCTAGTGCATTTACCGGTAGAAAGATTAAACCTTACTTAGCCATGACGGGAGAGATTACTCTCCGCGGACAGGTATTACCGGTGGGTGGTATCAAGGAAAAAGTACTTGCTGCAAAAAGAGCTGGTCTAAAGGAAATTATCATGTGCTGGCAAAATGAAAAGGATGTAATTGACATCAATCCATTGTTCATTAAGGGGATAAAATTTCATTATGTAAAAACTATGCAACAGGTAATTGATATTGCACTGACTTAAAAATTAAAGGCAGCAGATTGGGATGTTGAAATAGAAACAAGGTGACTTTTGAAGTGGAATCGAATCATTTGTTTTTTCAAGGGTATTCAAATATCTTCGCTTCTAGTAAAATAAATCGTATGAGAATAACAAAAATGATTCTACTTGGAGTTACTTCCACACTCCTATTTTCTTCTTGTGTTAGCAAGAAGATATTAAGAACAGAGCAATTTCGATATGTTCAATTACAAACAGAATTTATCGCATTACAGGAAGCCCTGAAAAGCTGTGACGCCTTGACGGTGGAGAATGCCCAAAAAAGAGCTGTTCTCGAATCAGAATTGGGAAGCCTTAAAAAACAGATCGGTTATCTCAAGGAAAATAATAATCAAGCCTTGAAGCAATTGGAAAGTTTATCGGTGATTTCCGGTACACAAGCTGAAAGCATTAAAAAATCACTCGACAATATTGGCTCTAAAGATGCCTATATCCAGGGCCTTCAATCGGCGCTTAACCGAAAGGATTCCTTAAACCTTGCATTGGTTACCAATCTGAAAGGAGCCATTGGAAATCTGGATGACCAGGATATCAATATTAAGGTAGATAAAGGTGTAGTGTACATCGATATCTCAGATAAATTATTATTTAAAAGTGGTAGTTACGATGTAACGGAAAGAGCAAAAGAGGTTCTTGGAAAAGTAGCGATGGTGTTAAAAAATCAACCTGCCATTGACTTTATGGTAGAGGGACACACAGATAGTGTAGCCTATAAAAATGTAGTTCTAAATGACAACTGGGACCTGAGTGTAAAAAGGGCTACTGCTATTGTTCGTATTTTACAAAACCAATATGGACTAGACCCTG
>CANJAW010000103.1:0-8248 GCA_947472215.1 Chitinophagaceae bacterium | reverse complement strand
TTTCTCACTTTAGTTAATTCAGTTTTTGCAGATCCGTCATCTCCTAATTCTGCATATACTTCAGCCAACATTAAAATCACATCTGCCATGCGCATCTGGGGCCAATTTACACCAGAAGCACGCTGAGCGGCTGTCCATGGAGCAGGCATGCGGCTTTCATCCCATTTATTTCCAACCAATCCACCTAAGTTTCTTGAACCGGGGGCGAAATCAATCAAGGTTTCAGAGCAAGTGCCAGAATTGGCAGTAACCGTTGTCGTTACATCTCTGCGCATATCTGTACTGTCATAATCACCATAATAAAATGATGCATGCATTCGGCTTTGTCCATAAGACTTACAAGGATATGCATTTGCTCCCCCGCCACCGGAAGGTCTACCAAAAGCATAGGGGCGTTCAGAAAACTGACCCTTTGTTTCTCCAACTTCAAACAAGGACTCGGGACTTGTTACCAAATTCATATTGTACTGGAAATTCATCTGGAAAGGATTATTATAAGCTGCTCCACGAGTATCTGTAACGATTAGATAGGCAGTTCCTGAATTGTCAACACAACTCTTTAAATAAGTTTTAGCAATTTCATAATACTTCTTATAGTCTGATCTGCGAACATATTTAGCATTCCATTTTTCAGTTCCTATTTGAGTAAAAGTAGTAGCATAATCAAAGTTAGTCCTGCGCAATCCATAACCTCCAGCAAATAGCGCCATTTTACCAATTAGGCCTTGCACAAAAGTTCTAGAAAACCTCTCTGCATTGATCCCCGACTCCCCAATTCTATACATCATCGGCTCTACTTTAATAAGATTTTGAATCTCACCATCAAAAATCAGATCCCTTGAAATCAATTTAGCACTATCAGTTTGGCCAGCTGTAGTAATAGATTTTGTAAAATAAGGGACATCTCCGAAATAACGGATTAGCGTAAAATAAGAGAAGGCACGAAAGGCAGCCGCCTCACCATACAGCTGGGTCCAGTCATTGGCTTTACCCGCAGTAATTGCCGCTTTGTATTCCTCTTTCTTAGCCAATGCTTCCATGATGATACTTGACCTATTGGCAATTTTATATAAATTAGCCCAAGCCCCAACAGAATTTGCATAATTAATGGAAATTTCTGCAGCATACAGCCCTTCTGGAATATGCCTTGTTTGGGCAGCGTAACTTTCTGGATGAGTCTCCGCATCAGAACCCACTGCATCCAAATCATAGAAGAGTCCGTTGTTAGCTCCACGCCACAACTCATAATTACCTATCAGTACTTTAAATGCCTCTCCAGAACTATTGAATACAAAGTCTTCATCTACCGAAGAAGGGGATTGAACTTCCAGAAAGTCTTTTTTGCATGATGCCAATGCTATCGCACCAACACCCAATAATATGTATATATACTTTTTCATATTAATAATTTTGATCGATTAAAATTCAACGTTTACACCTGCAGTGAAAGATCTTGCACGAGGATAAGAACCCCAATCAAGTCCAGTGGTAGGATACTGTGCTCCACCCTGTCCCATATTGGTATTTACTTCTGGATCCAAGCCCGCATAATTGGTAATGGTAAAGGCATTGTAAATAGAACCAAATATCCGAATCCTTGAAATTTTTATTTTCTGCATCAACTTAGGTGAAATATTATAACCCAATGTAACCGTGTTTAGCCTCAAGAAAGAACCGTCTTGAATCCCTTGGGTAGACACTACCGGATTTTCATGATAAGGCAAAAACGTTTGTGCATCCACGTTAAGCGCTTTCAATGCTGTTGGGTCAGTAACTGCAGTCAATTGACCAGCAACTATATCATAGATTTTGAAAGACTTCGACAAATAGTTCAGCCTATTTCTATATAACCCATCCTCCTTACTACCATAAAATGCAGCTAAGTAGTTGGCATTATATACCTGATTACCATAGCTCCAATTGAAGTTCAAACTAACATCAAAGTTTTTATAGGTAGAGTTTAAACTCATACCACCTGTATGCTTTGGATTCATATCTCCAATGATAGAAACATCACTCTCATTTACGATACCATCACCATTGGTGTCTTTGTATTTAATAACACCTGGGTAAGCAGATTGGCTACCCGGCTTGGTGGCAGTAGTACCATATACTAATCCAATAATACCAGCTGCAATATCTGGTACACCTGTTTTTAGTACATATTTACCTGCTGTAAAATCAAAATCATCTACTCCATACCATCCTGTATAAGTATAGCCTCTTACCTGACCTACCGGCTTACCTACCTGTAATATATAATCACCTGTATTGGGCTGAGTCATACTTGAACCCCAACTTGTTTTATACAATCCATTTACACCAGGTGCCAATGCATCTACACTTCCCTTATTAAAGCTGATATTGAAATTAGCACTCAGGGTGAAATCTTTTTTTCTTAGGATATCCCCATTCAAAGAAAGCTCTACTCCCTTATTACTGGTATTTCCTATATTCTGATAAGTGGCAGAAAAACCACTAATTGCTGAAATGGAGGTAAGCATTAACAAATCACTAGTTGTATTTTTATACACATCAATGGTACCTGAAATTCGATTGTTAAACAAAGAGAAATCAGCACCTAAATTACGCGTAACGGTAGTTTCCCATTTCAAATTTGGATTGGCAATCGTAGAAGCAGGAGAATAAGCACTCTGCTGAACTTCGTTGATTGAAAATTGCCTCAACCCATCTGAAGACCAGCTGGTTTTCCAAAGATTGGCACTAATTCCATCATTACCCACCGAGCCATAAGAAGCTCTTAATTTAAGACTACTTAACCATTTTACATCTTTCAAGAACTTTTCATCACTCATCCTCCACCCTACTGCTGCTGCTGGGAAATAACCTATCCGATTGCTTGGGGCAAAACGGGAAGAGCCATCCGAACGTAAGGTTGCAGTAAATAGGTATTTGTCATTCAGGGTATAATTTAATCTACCGAAATAAGATTGTAACCTGCTGGGCGTTCCCGTACTGGAGCTATAACCATTGTTAGTTCCAGGTGTAGTGCTAGCAAGGTATTGATCCATCATGGCAAAAGCCCTGTCAGAAGTAAAGGATGATGGGAATTTATTACCCCAAATACTAAAGGCGTCTGAACTACTATTGTTTACTTCCTGACCGAGCGTTACACCCAACTGGTGATGATCATTGAATAGTCTAGTCTTGTAATTCAACGTATTCACCCAACGTAAACCCCAACCTTCAGAACTTGAAATTGACGCATTACCTGCATAAGTTTTAGCACCTGATGTTGGGTCAATATAATTATTATACAAAGCTCCAGACCATGTATTAGATTTATTCCAGTATAAATTCAATCCAACTTCAGACCTAGCTGTAAGGCCCTTAATAATGTTCCAGTTCAAAGCCATGTTGGATCTCAAAGACCTATTCTTCACTAATGGATAAAAGTCCTTCATCCGATCAACCGGATTGAATTGGTCTTGCAAGATATTATCATACAGTCCCAATTGCGTATTTTTAGTATCATCCAGCATCCCCATCACATCCTTGGTAGCAATTGGCCTGAATTGATATGCACTTGACAAAATAGAACCTTTTCCATTGCTGGTACCTTCATCACTCATTTTTTGAATATCTGTATACCTTGTATCAAATGAAAAGCTCAACTTTTCTGAAATTTTTTGATCTATTTTAAAAGAAGCATTCACCCGTTTGAACCATGAATTCACTTTCATCCCTTCATTATCATTAGAACTAAAAGAGAAAATATACTTCGTTTTATCATTACCGTTGCTAATGCTAAGATTATGGTTTTGAGACATTGAACTGCTATATGACTGCTCAGAATAATTGATTGCATTTACACTATTGTAATGATCAATTCCAGTGGGATTGTTATAGGTAGCTGCATAGGTTCCTATACCCCAAAGCATTGCCCATGCATTTGCATAAGGATCACTGATTGCCTTTGCATAACCCCAGTTATATTTAATATAATCATAGGCATTCATCGTTTCTAAATACTTAGTAGCCTTGTTGTATTGAATATAATTATCGTATTTAATACTGAGTTTGCCATTTTTTCCACTTTTGGTGGTAACAATAACAACACCGTTAGCACCTCTAGCACCATAGATAGCAGTAGAAGAGGCGTCTTTCAGTACATCGATACTTTCTACCTGATTTGCAGGAATATCACTGATAGAACTTACTGGAAATCCATCTACAATGTACAAAGGATCATTACTCTGAGAAATAGAACCACCTCCACGTACCCGAATCGATACCGTTGCATCTGGACGGCCATCCTGAGAAGTTACATTAACACCGGGTAATTTACCCGCAAGTGCCTGTGCAACGTTGGTTACTGGAACTGCTGCCAATTGCTTGCCAGAAATGGAAGCAACAGAGCCGGTAAGGTCTTTCTTTTTGCTGGTACCATATCCAATGACTACCACTTCATCCAAACTGCTATTCACAGCTTCTAACACAATAGATAAAGTAGTTAGCCCTTTCACTGACACCTCCTTACTCAAAAATCCAATATGAGAAATCACCAAAACCGCATTCTCTTTGGAAACAGTGATAGAGAAGCTTCCATCGGCTTTTGAAATAACAGAAGCTTTAGCACCTTTTTCTACAATCGTAGCGCCCTCAATTGGACTACCGGTAGATCCAGAAACTTTTCCCGTAATGATTAGCCCGTTTGAAAGCGGGGTTGCATTAGCGGAATACTGAAAACCATTGAGACAAAAAACAAGTACCAGAAAAGCGATGATTTTTGGTCGAATCGCACTGGTAAGGTAAAAGGGTGTGTAGCTCCCTCCCCTTTCGGAAATTAATTTTCGCATAATAATATTAGTTTTAATTTTAAAACAGATAATGCTCTGAAAACAAGTTCAAAACACGCAACCGTATGGTAAAGATAAGATAACGTTTTTTTAACTTTTTCAATCACTCCGTATATATTTACGCAATCGTTCCCATAGATTCATTCACAATAGATTACAAAAATGAATCCGCCCAGGGTTAGCAGCAAATAAATCGATTACTTTACTGTAGCATGCAAGAAATTGATTAACCATCTCATATTTTGAATATAATCTCCCGTTGAAATATATTGCTGATCTGAACTATCTCGAAAAGGAGAAGTATCGGTTTTATCACCCACATAAGTGCCTGAATATTGGCTGGTAAGCTCTTGATTTTTACCATCCCCAATAAAAGGATGACTAATCATTGCATGTTTTGTCAACCAGCGTTTCTGTTCATCTAACGAACTCACTATTTGCTTTACTTTATCCAAACTAGGCACTTCTTCAAAATCATCTCTATTAAGATTGTACTTTTTTTGTGGATTCCCTGGCACCTGTATTGCAAATGGCAGCAAAGGAGAAAATTTAGTTAGTGTATCAGAGCTAATCGATTTTGCTAGATTATAAGCTGTCTTTAACATTTCAAGAGGAACATTTCTTTTACCTTTTGAATGTGCAATAAGATTCTCAGGATTACTATCTGAATAATAATATCCATAAGAAACATTCGGCCCTTTTCGGTGAACATAGATTGATTTGCCTGATTGTTTATCAATGTAATAAGGATGGGTGTACTTTCCATCATCTGTTAAACTAGCTGGCAGCCGAGTTTGCTCCAGCCATTCAATAGATTTGGATACAGGAAGAAGGAATTTTGGGTTACCCGTGTATTTATAAAAGGTAATCAATTGCATAGCATTCAGGCAGGTTATGGGTGTAACCAATCCTTCAGGCTCATAAGTTCTTGCACCCATTGGTTGAAGGGCCATATTGTATTGATTTCCCCATGCGCCACTAGCATCCTGAGCTATGAGATAGAAATTCATCCCTCGCAAAATGGGATCTAGAAAACGTTCTTCTCCCAAAGTTTCATAACACTGAATAAGAAAATGGATATTTTCCCAGATTACCTCATCATTGAAAGTGTAATAAGACGAATAATCCAAATGGTTACTTTTATTATAATCATATTTTAATGGATAACGCTGAGGCCATCCGCCGAGCGGGTATTGACTTGTTAAAATAAAATCAATGGCCTTATCGAGAGCAGGCTTGTAGGCAGGGTCGAGTTTTTCGAGATACATCCGCAACAAAAAACGAGCAGCATCAGATGTAATATTGTCATCAAAAGTTGAATTGCCATAATAATGTTGAAATTCTTCCAAACGCCATCCATTTTTTCCAACAGTATTGTACCATTGTTTTAAGGAGCGATCCCCTGCAAAATCAATCATGTAATTCCATCCGCCTTCGTGACTTTGCCCCCAAATGACTGCTGCTGCTGCATTTTTTGCAGCCTGATAATAATAATCATTCCCAGTTACTTGATATGCATCCAGAAAAAGATGTCCCATACTGATGGTCCCAGGATGTTGTAACCAGATCATGGTTTTGTAAGCCTCCATTTCGCCCCATTGACGGGAAAAGTCGGGTAAATAATACCATACATAGCCTCCGTTTACACTTGCTTTTTCTACCATAAATTGGGTAGCCTTTAACATGGTTTCCTTTACCGCTGCTTCTATTTTCAAGGGTTTTACCTGCGAAAATGTTGGAAATAAAAATATTCCGAAAAATAAGAAGAAGAGGATTTTTAATTTATACATCCGATTTTTTTTACTTTATTTTTTTGTATTTCTACTGACCCAAGCTACAACAGGGCCCTTCAATGGCGCCTCAAAATTTTGTATGACTGCCCCGGAAACATGTTTCTTTGTTGGAATTATTTCTCCCGTAGAAGGATTAATCCATTGTAGAGTATAGTTGGACTTGTCTTTTGATAGATCTAGAGTCAATTTTGAGTTCTCACAAAAAACAATGTATCCAACTCCTTTTTTGCCTAACACATATTGTTTTGGGGACATTTTTTCATTGGGCATATTTTCCATACCAACAGCATCCTCAAAGAATTTCTTATCGGCAATAACAGGAATTGCGGCAAGTGATCCACCTCCTATAAATGAAGCCCACTCAGAGAATTTAACACCGCGTCTTGTATACAAGATTGCTTTATCAGGATAGGCGGCACGAAACTCCCTCACTACTCTATAAACCTGCTCAAAAGAAGTTTCACCCACCTCAAGAATACGCGCGAATTGTCTTTCCGTAAGACTCACTCCACCCGGTGGTGAATACAGACTGCTATCCTTTCGGTATTGCCATTGTACAACATCTATTGCATTTACTATTGCAGCCATTTTTGGGTCAGCCAAAATGGAATCCTGTACATCTTTAGTGCCCGGAAGCATTACCAAAACTTTTTTATGATTTTCCTTTTCCCACTGGTTGATAACATCCAACCAGAATTTTACAAAATGCAATGGCCCTGTATACTCCATTCCTAGATGGTGAATAATGTTCGTATTGTCTTTAAAATTTTCCAGGCTTTTACGAATATATTCCTCATGGTATTTTTTTCTTACTAAATTGGTTGTATCATAAAACTCCTCCCCCATATAAACTCGCTTATCTCCCGCTAGGGCAGGGTATTCTGCAAAACCTGTTTGGTTAATATTATTGGCTGTCCGCCAAGGATAATCTGCCCAGTGAGCACCTTCTTCAATAATATTGTGTTGCAAATAATGTTCTTCCAAAAATAGAAGCCCTTTTTGATCCGAAAGGTCTGCGAACCTTTTGAGTCTAAGCCAATACCAGGTATTCCACTTAGTAATATCATATTTGCTTAGCCGGTCAAAAGCTTCTCCTTTTCCACTTCGGCTGAATGGCTGCTCATAGAACGGAGTCCAAACATCTGCATTCGCTCTTCGAGTTCTTGCGTGGTCATCTCGCCGGCGCTCGTACCAGAGTGCAGGGAAATTTTGCATCATCAACACATGATTACCGATCATGTCATTGACGAGTGTATCCAAATCATCGGTAAGCCCCCTTCCTATTCTTCCAGGAACAAAACGTACAAGATTGGGCGCAGGATTTTTCAATTCACTGGGCCGAGTTGTTCCTTTCCACATAGAAGTGCGGTTTCTTTTTCCAGCAGCCACCTGATTTCCCATTACAATCCAACCATTTTTGATAGAAAGAATAGGTGCATTATCAACGACTTTCGGTGCCATTGGAAAAACAATCTCCGAAATTAATTTAGAATCTGAGACTTCAGAAGCAATTGGATATTTTTCAATCATTTCATCAATCCATTTATCCATTATCAAATCGGGAAATTTAGAACGTTGAGTATATTGTGCAGCCAATTCAATCGATGGTGCAGAAGTTGGCTTCGAATCGTAGAC
>CANJAW010000102.1:0-8273 GCA_947472215.1 Chitinophagaceae bacterium | reverse complement strand
GAGTTGTACATTCAAAACTATCAGCAAAGCATTCGTAACCTTTCCTCCTGTGGGATAAAAAATGTTACCTATAATTTTATGCCGATACTTGATTGGACAAGAACCGATTTAAGTTATGCGGTGGAAGATGGTTCTAGGGCATTGCGTTTTGAGATGGCGGCTTTTGTGGCTTTTGATCTTTTTATTTTGCAACGTGCGAATGCAGCTAATGACTATGATGCGGCAACCATTGCGAGGGCTACGCAGCGATGGGAAGTAATGAATGAAGCAGACAAATTATTATTGCAGCGAAACATTATTGCCGGCCTTCCGGGAAGTGAAGAGAGTTTCACAATTCAACAATTTCAGAAAGCCCTTGATGCTTACAAGGGTATTGATAGAAACAAATTACAGCAGCACTTGATTTATTTTTTGCAACAAATCATTCCTGTTGCAGAAGTAGCTGGTGTAGTAATGTCCATTCATCCCGATGATCCGCCTTTCTCTGTTTTGGGGCTACCAAGGGTGGTGAGCAATGCATCGGATATTCAAACATTGATCCATGCGGTACCTTCTTTGCACAACGGTTTGTGCTTTTGTACTGGCTCTTATGGTGTCATTGCCAGCAATGACTTACCCGAAATGGTAAAAATGTTTGGTGACCGGATTCATTTCATTCATCTTAGAAGTACTCGAAGAAATGCGCTAGGCGATTTTCATGAAGACAATCACTTGGAGGGAGATGTAGATATGTATGCTGTTATAAAGGAATTGGTGAAAGTGATGCTGCAAAGAAAATGTTCCATTCCGGTGCGGCCCGACCATGGCCACCAGATGCTGGATGACCTAAATAAAAAAACCAATCCAGGATATTCTGCCATTGGAAGACTGAGGGGCTTGGCGGAGATTCGCGGAGTGGAGCTAGGGGTAATAAGAAGTTTATTGGAAAATTAATTACAAAATAAGCTTGCCCGATCATTCGTGATTGTACCGACAAAGAATAAACTAGCGGATTGCTTGTGATGATAACTTAACAAACATATTTTGTTAACGCTTGCAAATTTTAATTGTACATACCATTTTGATAATTACTATTTCTATTCACATGGTTATAAATAAATAAAAATTTTGAAATGATTCAATTGTTTCAACAGGCAAAAATGCATTCTAATAATAGGGCTATAATTTCTAAGGGGAAATCGTACAACTATGGCCAACTGCTTTCGGAATCTCAGCAGTTTGCATCCCTGTTATTATCCAACGAGGAAGACCTTTACGAATCAAGAATAGGGTTTATGGTTGAACCGGGTTTTGATTTTGTAAAAGTACAATGGGCAATTTGGCAGGCAGGCGGTATAGCAGTGCCACTATGCCTTACCCATCCCTTGCCCTCCTTACAGTATTCTATTGAAGATGCACAAGTGTCTATATTGGTGGTATCGGCACAGTATGAAAGCATGCTGCGAGAATTGGCTGTTCAAAAAAAAATCCGTTTGATTGTGTTGGGATTAGAGGGGCAGGTTGCTATCAAAGCAATGCCCTCCATTGACCCAGGCAGGAGAGCAATGATTTTGTTTACTAGTGGTACCACCAATCAGCCAAAAGGAGTGGTAACTACGCATGATAACCTGGAGGCGCAGATTTCTACCTTGGTAAATGCCTGGGAGTGGAATGAGCAGGATCATACCCTTTGCGTATTACCGTTGCACCATGTGCATGGGGTAGTTAATGTCATCTCTTGTTCGCTATGGATCGGTGCCACTTGCGAATTCATAGACAGCTTTTCGGCGGCGGAAATATTCAGAATTTTTGAAAAGGGCGGTGTCAATGTATTCATGGCCGTACCTACTATCTATTTTAAGCTAATCGCTTATATTGATTCATTGCCTTCATCACACCAACAAAATTTATCAACCTGTATGGCTAAATTTAGATTGATGGTTTGTGGATCTGCAGCGCTCCCCGTGACGGTAATGGAAAAATGGAAAGTTGTAAGCGGACATACCTTGTTGGAGCGCTACGGCATGACAGAAATTGGGATGGGTATTAGTAACCCTTATCATGGGGAGAGGAGGGCCGGTTATATTGGGATGCCCCTGCCGGGTGTGGAAGTGAGATTGGTGGATGAGTCATACCAGGACGTGGAGTCAGGAGAGCCGGGTGAAATATTAGTGAAGGGTAAAAATGTTTTCAAAGAATACTGGAACAAACCTGAAGCCACTGCAAAGGAATTTGCCGATGGCGGCTGGTTCAAAACAGGCGATGTTGCAGTAGTGGAGAATGGATATTATAGGATTATGGGCCGCAATTCGGTGGACATTATTAAATCGGGGGGATATAAAATATCTGCATTAGAAATTGAAGAAGAATTGCGCAAGAATGAACTTATCAATGATTGTGCCGTTGTGGGAATGCCAGATGATGAGTGGGGGGAATTAATTGTAGCCGCAATTGTTGTTACAGATGTTTCCATCGACCTAGTCGAATTAAATACGTGGATAAGGCAAAGAGTGGCCCCTTATAAAACACCCCGAAAATATTTATTGATGGAGGAGTTGCCGCGCAATGCCATGGGGAAAGTCACCAAAAATGAAGTTAAAAAACTATTTCAACTATGATTCATTTAGTCAAATTATTACTGAGCGGGGTTGCTTTTTTTGTTTTCACACAAGCGGAAGCACAAAAGAGGCACCAGTCAGCCATTTTTCCTGATATAGATTCCCTTACCAATATTCAATATGGAGAGGCTGTTAATATGAAGGGGAAAAATGAAAAATTAATGTTGGATGTATTTACTCCTCCAAAATCCGACACAATGAAATACAGGCCACTGATTATTTTTATTCATGGTGGAGGTTTTCAAAATAATACCAAAAATGGAAGTTATAGCTCAATGCTATGTACATCATTTGCAAAGAGGGGCTATGTGGCGGCTACGATTGATTATAGACTTGGCGTAGCAAAGTCAGCTTTGGAGGACAATAAAAAAGTGAGTACAAACACTGATTATGCGGAGGCAATGTACCGTGCCCAACAAGACGGGAAAGCTGCCGTAAGATTTTTCAGAAAGTATGCGGATGTTTACGGAATCGACACCGCCCAGATATTTATTACCGGAACTTCTGCCGGATCCAAAACCTGCCTGGCAATGGCTTATATGGATGAGAAAGAAGTTCCCGCAGGCGTGGATGTTCATCAATGGGGAACACTGGAGGGGAATAGTGGAAATGAAGGCTACTCATCAAAAGTAGCGGGAGTTATGAATGCTTGGGGTGCCCTTATTGATTATAAATGGATTCAAAAAGGCGATCCGCCATTATTTAACACTGCCGGTACGAGTGACAAAACAGTTCCTTACGACAGTTCTTTCGACTACCATGGATTTAAGTATGGTCCGTACATTCTCTACCAGCATTGTTTGTCATTAGGTATTGCAACAGGCTGGCGACCCTTCGTTCATGCAGGCCATACACTTGATAATGACAAGTTGAAACAGGACAGCTGTATTCAATCCATGGCTGCCTGGCTGTATACGCAGTTGCAAAGCGCTGATGGTAAAAAATCGGAGGGCGTTACCAGGTTTAAAAAAGAAATCAACTCGTTTGACAGTTTGAATCTGGCTGAAAGATATTCTTCTGATGCGATTATGTTTTTGGGCAGTTCTTACATTCGGCTCTGGAAAAACATCAGAGAAGATTTGCAGTACAAGCAAATTATCCACCGGGGCTTTGGTGGCTGCAATTTGCGTGAGGTGGCTTATTATGTGAAGCGAATTGTGTATCCCCATCAACCCAAGGCGTTGTTTATTTATGTGGGCAATGACATCGTTGCAGGCGACAAGGACAAGGCGCCTGACCAGGTGTTGGAGCTGTACAAGTATGTGGTACAAGTGTTGCGCGAAAAGTACCCCACGCTACCCATCACCTGGCTGGCGATATCGCCGAGCGAAAAAAGGTGGGCCGCCTGGGATAAGGTTACCGAAGCCAACGAGCTGATAAAGGCGTATTGTGCATCGGATCCCAACCTCCATTATTTGGATGCGGGTAAAGAATTTTTAGGTGCGGACGGAAAGCCCCTCACCAAGTATTACTTGAAAGACCATTTGCACTATAATGAGCAGGGCTATAAGGTATGGGGTGCTGCTATTACCCAAGAAGTCAATCGAATAGCAGGGAAATAATTACTCATAATAAAAGTAACAGTCAGATGAAGATTTATGGAGTTGCAATTTTGGCCGGTTGCTCTTTAGTAGGCCATATTTTGGGAGATCGGTTAGGAGCCATTTTTAACTTGAAGGGAAATCTCGGCGGGGTGGGCTTTGCGATGCTGCTATTGATTTTATTAAACGATTATTGTAAAAAGAACCAGCTACTGAAGCCCGAAACGGAGAGTGGGATACTGTTTTGGAGCTCGATGTACATTCCAGTGGTGGTGGCGATGTCGGCCACTCAAAATGTAAAGGCAGCACTTTCGGGTGGATGGGCGGCACTATTGGTGGGAATTTTTGCCACCTTAGCCTGCTACCTGCTGGTGCCGGTGGTTGCCAAAATTGCCAAAAAATAACCAATCACCTTAAATTACTTTGCCATGCACGAATTGACAGGAATTTTAGATAAGAATGGGTTGATATTTGCATTTTTGTTGGTGGGATTCATCATGTATTTATCGTATTTCATTTCCAAGCGATTGACCAACCATACAATTCCCGGGGCCGCCATAGCAATCAGCGTAGGGTTGATTATTGCTTATTTTGGTGGCGAAAAAGGAGTCGCCTCTGTGCCGGCATTTTCGGGTATGGCCATTTTGGGCGGCTCGATGATGCGCGACTTTTCAATTGTGGGCACTGCCATGGGGGCCAGCTTTTCCGAAATAAAAAAAACAGGTCTTGTGGGCTTGCTTTGCCTTGTACTTGGAACGGTGCTTGCTTTTTTTGTCGGCGGAACTATCGGATTTTTGATGGGTTATACCGATGCTAAAAGTTTTGCCACCATTGGCGGCGGCGCCTGCACCTTTATTGTGGGTCCCATTACCGGCGGCGCAGTGGGCGCCAGCTCTGAAGTGATTGCCATCAGTATCGCTATTGGCGTTATTAAGTCCATCCTGGTTACCATCTCCACGCCCTTTGTAGCCAAGAGAATGGGTATTGACAATCCTCAAACTGCGATGATTTTTGGAGGCATTGTTGGTTCCACCAGCGGAGTTTCCGCAGGCCTGGCTGCAACCGATATAAGGTTGGTTCCTTATGGTGCCCTTACCGCAACCTTTCATACAGCAATGGGTTGTCTGCTTTGCCCCTCCTTGTTATATTTTTTGGTGGAATATTGGTTGCGCTGATTCGGGTAGTTGCCAATTTACAGCAGCGTGTGAACTCTCCTAGCGTAATTAGCCGTTAATAGCATCTTCAGTTGCCAGCGGATAATCAGTTGGTATAACCTATACTGCTAATTATTATTACATGATTATCGAATACCATACAGAAAAGAGTTATGGGCAACAGAACTGTTTTTGTCTATTTGCATGAGCAGATTACACAGTTTATGGTATGTGTAAGGTTTGGCGATAAAGTTGCGCGTTGGCGAATCGCTATTTCAGGGTGAGGCAATAGTAAAAATAAAGAAGGGTTACCTAGGTAACCCTTCTTTATGCATTGAATTGTAATAATTAATTATACATTTTTATTTCTAATTGAAATAGGCAATGTTGGAGAAGACACCCATTTTACGATGGCTGCTACAATATTGACTAAATAGCCATAGATAGCCAGGTTGATGTACATGAAAGCAAGTCCGATCATTACATTGATATATGCTCCTAAAACGCCCACTAAATCACTGGCGGCCCAGCGAAAATCGCCTCCAAAGGAACTAGTTGCAGGGAGGCGGAAAGAAGCCGCATTGGTCATAAGGTCGCCCAGAAAACTTAGGCCGGTTGCTTTAAAAATAGCAGTCAACGCCTCCATGGGTAAAGAGTAGATGGGTGATAATACATCTAATAGCCCAGCACCGGAAGCGGTGCTGAAAAGGTTATGATCCAACAAGAAAGAAAGGGTCAGGTTGGCTGCTCCGGCAAGGCCGAGAATTGCAGCAACTTCTCCCATCATTCGGATATTGGTTTTGATAAAATCACTGAATACAAATGTCACCATTCCATTGTGTGACTCACCCAGTGACTCACCCCTTGTTCTGATTAATTTCGCGATGGGAAAAGCTGCATAGAGTAACACTAAGATGGCAAGGATGCTGCCAGCTTTTGCCACACCACCATCTGTACTTTCTGAAAAATAAGCCAGTGCTGCTTTTATAATGCCAAATTCCATACTGATGAGTACGATCAGTGCCAACCATTGGTAAATGGTTTTTACATAGCATCTGATACCATTTTGGCTGTCAAACTTGTCCAATTCATTATTAACAAAACCATTCAGAACCTTTTGATTTACCATTCCAGGGAAATCAAGTAGCATTTGTAATTGTTTTTTCATATGAAATTTTTGTTTAGTTTATACAATCTATTTTTATTTCCCCATTAAACACTGTCTTTGAACCATTGTTTTTAGATTGTGCATAAATTGTGCACAATAGCAGGACCCTTAAAGCAGCTATTTTGAGTGGATAAATTGAGAGAGATTTTATGAAAGAATTGGAGAAAAAGCCCCCTAATCATTCAATAAAACATAATAATGATTGCCAAAACTGAGGAAAAGGACTTTTAGCAACGGCTTGCATGACAGGTAGAATATCCCAACAAATTTTTTATTCAAGCATATTACAATAGCACTTCTATCAACAAAAGTATTTGCAAAAGTTCGGCTAGCATGAATTGTAAGCTATGTACAAGAATTAGCAGCATTTCGGTCTCGACGTTCAATTTTCAGTAGTAATTCATAACTTCAACAATATATTTTCAATTGTGCATTTATACCGGTCTGGACGAACAATGAAATTCCTGCCATCGTAAATACTCATCCGTTTGTTCCAATTTAAAAGATACCAAGAGATGAGAGATGAAATAGTAAATCATATTGACAATGCCAGGGAGCTTGAAAAGTTGTATCGGGATAATAAGACGGATTTCAAAACGGAGTTCAATCTACTTTACGCTGAAGTAAAGGACAATAAACTTGCACAATATTGGCATGAAAGACTGAATTACGAAAGTTCTGAAATATCCTGGGGAAGCAGTAAAGAATTAGTTTTTGTAATTATTGCTTCTTTGGTAGCGGGTGTGATTGCAAAGGCTCCCTCAATATGCAATATTGACCCTGAATTTTTTTATTCGAGAAATATTGGATTAATTCTTTTCCCTATATTGACCGCTTACTTTATATGGAGAAAACTTCTTTCAAGAAAGAAAATTGTATTTGCAGGACTGGTATTTTTGATTGCTTTCATATTCATCAATCTTTTGCCTGCAGATATTAAAAGTAGCACTTTAATTTTATCCTGCATTCACTTACCAATTTTTTTGTGGGCTGTTGTAGGCTTTACATATGTAGGCCATAATATAAAGGATAATCATAAACGACTTGAATTTTTGAGATACAATGGCGATTTAGTAATAATGTCTGGCCTCATCCTTATCGCAGGAGGCATCCTCACGGGTATTACAATCGGACTTTTTTCTGCCATTGGTTTTAATATTTCGAATTTTTATTTTGATTACATTGTTGTGTTCAGTCTTCCCGCAGTGCCAATATTGGGAACTTATATAACCCAAACAAATCCTCAATTAGTTAATAAGGTTTCACCTGTTATTGCAAAAATATTCAGCCCATTAGTTTTAATTACAGTGGTTGTTTTTTTGGCAGCAATTATATTTTCGAACAAAAACCTATATAAAGACAGGGATTTTTTGATGGCATTTAACTTACTCTTAATCGCTGTTATGGCGATTATTTTGTTTTCTGTTGCAACAACAGCTAGGAAGAGTGAAAACCGATCAGGCAGCCTTATTCTATTTGCCTTGTCAATCGTCACCGTTATTGTAAATGGTATTGCCCTTTCTGCAATTTTATTTAGAATTTCAACCTGGGGTATTACCCCCAACCGGCTGGCTGTTTTAGGAGCTAATGTACTCATGCTTTCAAATCTGGTGATGGTAACTTTTCAACTTTTTAAAACTGTTTCAAAAAAAGCAGGCTATAGTAATGTCGAAAATTCAATAGCAATGTTTATTCCTATTTATATCTTATGGACAACGATTGTTACTTTTATTTTTCCCGTATTATTTAGCTTTAAATGACAGTAGAAGACAGAAAAATTCGATATTTTAGCAGATTTAAATAGGCGCAGGCT
>CANJAW010000101.1:0-8280 GCA_947472215.1 Chitinophagaceae bacterium | reverse complement strand
TCTATCAATGCCTTTATATCCTGTCCATTGTATTGCAAATACTCATCTACCACTTTAAAATCTTCCTGAGGAAAGTTAAAAGTCTGATCCACCAAATCGGCGTAAGTATTATTCATGTTATTCATTTCCTTAAATGGGTTTAAATGTAATGCAAATGTAATTCAATGATGGATTCAATACACAAAAAACCGGGTGCGACATTGTCACACCCGGCGGATATTTTTTAAAGTTGGTAAGGAATAAGGTAAACGGTGAATGTTTCCACGCTAGCCATTTTTCTCATTACCTATTTTACCTGAGCTATCAGACTTTTAACTTTCCTCAGGAAGATTTTAAAGTGGTAGATGAGTATTTGCAATACAATGGACAGGATATAAAGGCATTGATAGATAAGTATGGTACTCCGTTAAAACTTACGTATTTACCCAAAATTGGAAAGCAAATCAAAAAGGCCAAAGAGATGTTTGCCAATGCTTTTAAAAAGCATAAATATGAGGGTAAATACAATTATTGTTATTGCACCAAGAGCTCCCATTTTTCCTTTATTGTGGAGGAGGCCTTAAAAAATGATATCCATCTAGAGACTTCTTATGCTTATGATATCGATATCGTTAATAAATTATATGCTAGAAGGAAGATCAATAAAGAAACTTTTATTATCTGCAATGGGTACAAACAAAAACCTTACACTACCCGGATTTCCCGTTTGTTAAATACCGGGTTTAAAAACGTGATCCCCATTCTAGATAATAAAGAGGAACTGAAGGCTTATAAGTCTGTTAAAACGCCTTTTAAATTGGGTATTCGGGTAGCTGCTGAAGAAGAGCCTAATTTTCCTTTTTACACTTCTAGATTGGGAATGAGGGCAAAAGATGTGTTAGAATTTTATGTAGATGAGATTGAGGGGATGGAGCATAAGTTTCAGTTGAAAATGTTGCACATTTTCTTAAACAAGGGTATTAAAGATGATATTTATTATTGGAGTGAACTCAATAAAGTAATCAATCTATACTGCCAGTTAAAAAAGATTTGTCCTGAACTAGATTCTATCAATATCGGAGGAGGTTTTCCTATTAAGCATTCACTCGGATTTGATTATGACTACCAGTTCATGATTAATGAAATTGTTAGAAATATAAAAGTTGCCTGTAAGCGTAATAAGGTGCAAATGCCCAATATATTTACAGAATTTGGCAGTTACACGGTAGGGGAGAGCATGGCGCATATTTATAGTGTCATCGGTGAAAAAATGCAGAATGATCGTGAAATATGGTACATGATTGACTCTTCTTTTATCACTACTTTACCTGATACCTGGGGAATTGGCGAAAAATTTCTGATGCTGCCCATCAATAAATGGAAAGAGGAATACCAGCGTGTAACCTTAGGTGGTATTACCTGCGATAGCCATGATTATTATGATTCGGAAGAGCATATCAATGAAGTGTTTTTGCCCAAACTTACGAATGGGGAGCCTTTGTATGTTGGATTCTTTCATACTGGTGCCTACCAGGATCAAATCAGCGGATATGGAGGAATCAAGCATTGTTTAATTCCCTCTCCAAAGCATATTATTTTGGGCCATGATAAAAATGGAAAATTGGTGGATTGGGTGTATGCAAAGGAACAAACGGCCCAAAGTATGTTGAAAATTTTAGGTTATTAAATAGGCAGGCTTTTAACTAGTGGCCATTGCTCCAAATACATAGCAGGTATAAAAAAACAGGAACAAAGATTTTTTTTAGATAGAGATGCTTAGCATCCAGGGGGATTAATTTAAAAAGCATTACTTCTTTTTAACCCTGTATTTTTTGTTTACTTGTGGATTGTTGAAATATTCATCCAATTCCTTGCTATTCAAATTTTCTTCTGTAATCGGGATATCTATTAACTGGATTTGCATCTGCTTAATTTCATCCTTTATTTTTTTTGACTTGTTTAAAATCTCAGGGTCTCTTTCGCCCATGAGCGTATTGTCTGTCATCAAATATTCGAGTCTTTTAATACTATTTCTAATAAGTAATGCCGTATTTTGGTCAGAAGTGACATTTGGTGCAGCAGCTTCTTTCACTGGCACCAAAGCTACTCCAACACTGGGTAAAATTTTTCCGGCTGTTTTTTGATTAACATTGGGCAGTGATGAAAAAACTGTTCCACCTAGTCCAGTGGCAGCGGATCCCAGGTCGAATCCTGTTCTTGTTTTTTTTGTCTTTTTTAGTTTTTTATCAATTATCCGAAAACTACTTTTTAGTTGAACGATGTAATTCAACACATCCTTTTTCAGATTTTCAAATTCAACTACTCTTTGGGGATAATTGATGTTGTCTTTTACATAAATCCGAATGATGGCGGTATCCCTGTTATTGAATTTGGTGATTCCTATAAAAAACAACTCCAGCAATTTTTGTTTTTCCTTGTCACTGTCTTTGATGAAATCAAATGGGATAAACCAAGTATATTCATCATTACACTTGGCTATGGGGGTAATCGATTTTGCTGGGTAATTACTGAAATAAGTAATCTCTTCAATGGGAAAACTTCCAATATCGCATTGTAGCCTAAAATTTACCGTATCTCCTTCTTCTGCATATAATACATTGGTTACGGTAGGCTTTATTGCTGAGGCAATAATTTCGGTATTAAAAAACAACAAACTAAAAGAAGTGTCAATGTGTTCTAGGGGGTTATTTAAGTTCTGTATGCCTATATTAACTTTGTACTCAAAATCGTATTTTAATTTACCAGATAAAAAATACGACTTTTCGGCCTTGAAAGTTAATATTCCACTTTCCCTATTTATTTTTAGCCCTACAGGAGAATTCTTTAAGTACCAATAATAATGACTAGGTTCCTTATTTATTTCAAAATCATAGCGTAAAGTGGAATCAACATGAAGGGTGATATAAGGATTAATATTTCTGATTCTCAATACAGAATCCGTATTTACTACTTTAACATCCGTATTTACTACTTTAACAGTAGAATCTAGCATGGTTTGTGCCTGACAAGCAAAAGAAAAAAAAATGAAGAAGGCGGTAATGGAAGTTTTGTTGATAACCATGATGTGAATTGAATTCAGAATACATAAAATTACAAATTTTAATAGTAAAATTGTTCCTAGTTTTAAATAAGCTGCTAATTTTTAACTTACTATAGGCAAAATAGCCAAAAATAGGTACTAGATGACTCATTTTTCCTTGCCTAGTCAAATTATTACCATTCATTGACATTCTTCGGTGGGTAATTCAATTCTAGTTTGTAAATTTGCAATTACAATAAAACACTACTATATGTATCCAGCAGAAATTGTACTACCAATGAAGGAAGAGTTGACTGAAAACGGTTTTGCCGAAATGTTGACAGCGTCTGATGTCGAAGAAAAAATAACCGAAGAAGGTACCACCTTAGTGGTGATCAATTCAGTATGTGGATGTAGTGCAGGTACTGCCCGGCCAGGAGTACTGATGGCTGTTCACAATAGTATTAAGAAGCCCAATTCCCTAACTACAAGTTTTGCAGGCTTTGATGTGGATGCAGTAAAGAAAATCAGGGAGCATCTTTTACCTTATCCTCCATCTTCACCTTCCATTGCATTGTTTAAAAATGGCCAATTGGTTCATTTTATCGAAAGGCATAATATTGAAGGAAGAAGTGCACAAATGATTGCTGAAAACCTGATTGGTGCATTTGAGCAATATTGCAACTAAATTTTTTCCTTTTTAGGTGGATATTAGAAAATCCTGTAGTGAATAACTGCAGGATTTTCATTTTTAACCGGTTAAATTAGTAATATGTCTGATTGTTTTTAGGTTATCGTATCCATTGTTTTATGGGTTTTGTCCTAAGACTTTAGTTAAGCATACAATCGGTTTATTTGAATATCTTGCAGTACTTATTTAAATTTCATATTACCATGTATCCCAATTTATATTACGTATTTAAAGACTGGTTTGGTGTGGACTGGGAATTGCTTAAAATCCTAAACACTTTTGGTTTATTAGTTGCCACCGGTTTTATTGTCGCCGCTATTGTAATCAATAGCGAACTTAAACGTAAGGAAAAACAGGGCTTGCTTTTTCCAAGAGAAGAATTTATTACCATTGGTAAACCTGCTTCGTTGGCCGATTTATTAATGAATTGTATTGTTGGGTTTGTTTTTGGCTTTAAGCTATTTGGGTTAGTTTTTAGTAAACCTCCAGAAACTAGTCCACAAACGTATATATTTTCAGCAGAAGGCAGCTTTATAGGTGGTTTGCTACTTGCCCTTGTACTAACTGGAGTAAAGTGGTGGGAAAAGAACAAGCAAAAATTAAAGTCACCCGAACAAAGAAGCATTCGTATTTGGCCGCACGACAGGGTGGGAGATATTGTAATTATAGCCTTGGTTTTTGGTATTTTAGGGGCTAAACTCTTTGATAATCTTGAAAATTGGGATGATTTTATCCAACATCCCATTGAAAGAATTTTTTCTGCCGGAGGGTTAACATTTTACGGCGGGTTAATTATGGCAGGAATTGCTATTTGTGTTTTTGCCATTAAAAAAGGGATTAAATTGGTACATCTCATTGATGCTATTACTTTAGCGATGCTGCTTGCCTATGCCGTGGGGCGTATTGGTTGTCAGGTATCTGGTGATGGAGATTGGGGCGTTTATAATAGCGCTTATATCACTGATGTCAACGGTAAGGTAATTCCTGCACAGAAGGGCGCATTCGATGCTCAATTGGAGCTTCATAAGACCTATTTTTTGGAAGGTACCGTAGTTGACCCAGGGAAAACTTCCCCTAGCTATGTTACGGATAGAAAAAGTTCCAGCCTGGAAACAGTTCCTCACAGGCAGGTGAAGGCTTGTTCATTTATACCCGTGTGGATGGTTGCTTATAATTATCCTCAAAATGTAAATAACGATGGTATAGTAATTCGAGGTAATTTTGAGGATCATAATAGGGTGCTACCTTTACCTGTATTCCCTACTCCTTTTTACGAGACCGTTATCTGTACATTGTTATTCCTTATTATTTGGAGCTTCAGAAAAAAAATAAAAACACCTGGTACTATTTCAGGTATTTACTTCATTGTTAACGGATTAGAGCGTTTTATTGTAGAAAAAATAAGGGTTAATAACCAATACCATTTTTTTGGAATTAATCCCAGCCAGGCGGAAATCATTTCATTTTGTTTAATTGTTTTTGGTTTAGGTATTCTGCTTACTGTTCAGCTAAAGGCCGTTACAAAAAAGGGAGGATAATCGGCTAATTGTTTGCCTGATTCTGTTTGATGTTGACAGTTTTTTTTAATTTGTATATAGTTAATAATTAATAATTAATAATTTGTCTTATGCCATCATTTGATTTTGCCAGTAAAGTTGATTTGCAAACCCTTGACAATGCAATCAATACCGTAAGTAAAGAAGTAACAAACCGATTCGATTTTAAGGGCTCTCACGTTGTGATAGAACTAAACAAAAAAGACTTCAAGGTGAATTTGGAAGCAGATAGTGATATGAAGCTCAACCAGATTGTAGATGTATTGATTAGTCGAAGTATGAAACAAGGGTTGGCTGCAGAAATTTATGATTTGAGTAAGGAGCCTCACCAAAGTGGCAAAGTGGTTAAGAAGGAGATCCTAGTGAGAAATGGTATTAAGCAAGAGGATGCGAAGAAAATTGTCAAATTGATCAAGGATAGCGGTTTAAAGGTACAGGTAGCCATCATGGATGACATCATCCGGGTAACTGGCAAAAAAATTGATGACCTACAGGATGTAATCCAGGAGTCAAAAAGCTGGAATATTGGAATTGCCCTGCAGCAAACCAATATGAAGAGCTAATTGCTCTTTTTGCTTATTCGTCTTTTGGTTTATTAATTAAATATGCCTACATTTGCACTCTTAAAAAATAGCATGGCCAAATCCATGCACAAACTTATATTATTATGAAAAAAGATTTGCATCCCAAGAATTACCGTTTTGTGATTTTCAAAGACATGAGTAATGGTACTACTTTTCTAAGTCGTTCCACTGCTAATTCCAATGAAATAATCAAGCATGAAGACGGAAATGAATACCCTGTAATTAAATTGGAAATTTCCAATACTTCTCATCCGTTTTATACTGGTAAGAATGTATTGGTGGATACTGCAGGTCGTATTGATAAATTTAAAAAACGTTACGAAAAGAAGGCAGGTTTGTAATTGGTTACCAATTTGTACTTTTCAATTCAATAGCTTACGTCCCTTCGGTTTACCGAAGGGATTTTTTTGTTTTAGCAAAGCAACATACCACTGCATTTAGGAGGATTATATTGTGGTTAATACATGCCAATTAGTAAGCTTTTATTATTATTTGATTAATTTTGAATTGTGAAAATAATTCTAGATGATACCAAAGCGAAGCTGGCCCTGTATCCATTTACAGCCACCCGGCATGCGGCGGATATCAGAATTGGCATTTTAACCATTCGTGAAAAATGGGCATATTCTGCTCGGTTTCAAGTTGACACGAATATGGACGCCTATTTTTCGGATATTTCTTCCGATGGTAATATTGCTGCTGCTATTTTTGCAGCCAATTTAATTCCCACTAAAGAGTGGCTAGATACAATTGAATTCCCCGTGGCGGTACCCGGTGAGCACCCTACCGATTTGGAAGATGCCGATTCGGTGAAAAGACTGGATTATCCTTGGCAAATTTTTCAATTGAATGATTGGGCCCTGCGCAAAGATTTTGAAATGATCACCTCAGGAAGGGTTTCGCAATCCCTTTCCGCTACTAATCGGGTTGTAGGGAGTGGGGATATTTTTTTGGAAGAAGGGGCGGTGGTAGAATATGCTATTTTGAACGCAACTACGGGGCCTATTTATATCGGAAAAAATGCTACGATGATGGAGGGCTGTATGATTCGGGGGCCATTTGCATTATGCGAAGGAGCTGTATTAAAAATGGGAACAAAAGTATACGGGGCTACTACTATTGGCCCTTATTGTATAGCCGCCGGCGAAATAAAAAATGCTATTTTATTTGATCATAGCAATAAGGCACATGATGGTTATTTGGGCGACAGTGTAATAGGAGCTTGGTGCAATTTGGGAGCCGGTACTACCAACTCCAACCTTAAAAATACGGCCGGTGGGGTTAAAGTATGGTTCAATGGCCTTAAAGACTATATTCCGGCTGGTGAAAAATGCGGTCTTTTAATGGGTGATTATAGCAGAACTGCCATTAATACCTCTTTCAATACAGGCGCTGTTATTGGTGTTTGTTGCCATATTTTTGGGGCTAACTTTCCCCCGAAATTTGTTGATAATTTTACCTGGGGAAATGAAAGGTATATTTTTGAAAAGGTTTTGGAGGATATCAGCAATTGGAAAAAATTGAAAGGGGTAATATTGACTGAGCAAGAAAAAACAATGATACAACAACTTTATTCGCAACTATAAACACAAAAAATGAGAAAACAAATCGCAGCAGCTAACTGGAAAATGAACCTTAGTATTGAGCAGGCAGAAACTTTAATGACTGATTTATTGGCAAGTCCAATTGAATTAACCGAAAACCAGCAAGCAGTTTTTGGCGTTCCGTTTCCCTATTTAATCAATATCAATCAAAAGATTGCAGGAAAACAACATTTTTCGTTGGCAGCACAAAATTGCTCCAATAAGGTTTCAGGTGCTTATACCGGTGAAGTAAGTGTAGAAATGTTGAAAAGCATCGGAGTACCCTATGTAATCATCGGCCATAGTGAACGTCGGGAATATTTCAATGAAACCAATGCCTTGTTGGCCGAAAAAGTGAATATCTGTTTTGAATACGGATTGCTACCTATATTTTGTTGTGGTGAGGCCTTGCAGATACGGGAAGCGGGTACTCAAAACAGTTATGTAGAAAACCAACTGAAGGAAAGTCTTTTTCATTTAACTGGAGAAAGCCTGAGGGGCTTTGTAATAGCTTATGAGCCAATTTGGGCCATAGGTACTGGTAAAACTGCATCGAGTGAGCAAGCCCAAGAAATGCATGCCCATATTCGTAATGTAATGGCTGAGCAATTTGGCAAAGAAATAGCTGATAGCATTTCCATTTTATATGGTGGAAGTGTAAAAGCTGCTAATGCGAAAGAAATTTTTGGCCAAACAGATGTAGATGGAGGTTTAGTAGGCGGTGCCTCCTTGGTAGCAGCCGAGTTCTCGGCCATTATCAATAGTTTAAAAAAATAAGCAACCTATAAAAGGATTACATTAAATCCAAGGCCTTTGCAAAAAAAGTGACATTAAAGGGAAGTACCAT
>CANJAW010000100.1:0-8310 GCA_947472215.1 Chitinophagaceae bacterium | reverse complement strand
TAAAAATGGGACTAGTGATTTCGTAAAAAGGTTTTTCAGTAACCCCTCCATTGGTAGAGAATAACCCGATTTTCATCAGAACAGCCAACGAACCCATTAAACCCTGGTCTTCATCGCCACTATATCCTTTTTGAGGAGATATGCCACTATATACTGTGTCGATTAATTGCCTTGTCCAATATTGGGTTAACCAAGGTTTTCCTGCATAATTAAACAAGAAAGGGGTTTCCATACAGGGCTGGTTTCCATAATTGATATACACCCTTCTTTTCAATTCCTGATCGGTTGGATTTTCTGACTTGCCAGAAACAAATCCATTGGATCTTGCACTAACAAAAGCTTCATTTAATTTGTTGGTAAATTTTTCTTTGCCACCCATTAACCCAATCAATCCTTTTACATCATGGGGAACAAACCAGCTATATTGGGCTGCATTACCTTCTACAAATCCATGCTCATATTGGAGAATATCAATAGGCTGGTTCCATTTACCCGCTCTGTCTTTTGTCCACATCCAACCAATTTCTTTATTAAAAACGTTTTTATAATTCTGAGACCTTTTACTAAACAATAGATAATCGTCTTTCTTACCTAAAGCTTTTGCCATTTGTGAAAGTGCATAATCTTGGTAGGAATATTCTAGGGTTTGGGCAGTACCATCCTGGTGATACCCATATTTTATTTGACTTAAAGGAAAAGGAACATAGCCTAGGTCAATATATTCTTCGATACCGCCGCCTTTAAAAGTAGTATGTTCATATCCTGCCTTACTCATCATACCTCCCGGAAAATGATCCTTTCGCATACCTTCATATGCTTTGGCTACATCAAAACCACGAATGCCTTTCATATAGGCACTCACAATAAAGGGAGTTACAGCAGCCCCTGTCATTACATACGTATAATTTCCACCGGAAGGTCCGCGGGGAATCAATCCTCCGTTGGAATACATGGCTAATAATGAATTGATGAATGATTGGGTAACTTCGGGATATACCAAATGCCAAAGGGTATTGATTGACCATTGTGCCCCCCAGAAGGAATCAGAATTATATTCACTAAAGGATGGCTTCCCTTTTGCATCCAAAGGAATCTGTCTAGCAATAGCTTTAACACCTGTATTATCAATGTAGGTTCCACTGTAATCACTTACAATTCTTCTTCCCTGTAATGCATGCCAGAGATCAGTATAAAAGCGTCTTTGTTCAGTTAGTGTTCCCCCTTCTACCTCAATTCTTCCCAACCAAGCATTCCATTCAGCGGCAGATTCTTTTACCACCCGATTAAAGTCCCAATGAGGCAATTCAGCCGATAGATTTTTTTTGGCTTCTTCAATACTAACATAAGAAATGGCCACTTTCATTTGACGGATTTCATTGGTAGCTGTAGCAAAATTTACAAATACGCCTGTATGCTCGCCGGATACCTCATTTTCAACAGCAATAATTTTACCCTCTTTCCAGCCACCAAATGAATCAAAAGGTTTGTCAAATTGGGTCACAAAGAAAATAGTAATCGGCTTTGGTCTTCTAACGGTAGCGGCCATCGTAACCTGTCCTTCGATGGACTGGTTATTCACTTTATGAACAATAGCGCTTTGTGTTTCAGATGATCCAAGAACCGTAGTAAAATCAAAAAGGATATGACTCTGAGAAGATTTCGGGAAAGTATATTTATGAAAACCTACTCTAAGGGTAGACGTTAATTCGGCAGTAATTCCGTAATCTTTTAAAACTACTTTATGATAGCCAGGTTTGGCAATTTCTTGGTTATGTGAATAAGAGGATCCATAATTGGATGGTCCCAACTGACCTTTAAAATCTCCAGTGGTAGGCAATACAGGTATTCCCGACATCTCCCAACAATGTATATGACTAAAGCATTTAATCGTGTCTTTGTTATACCGGTATCCTGTGTTCCAGGTGCCGTTTAATTCCATATCCGGACTTAGGTTTACCATACCAAATGGGCGGGAGGCAGAACTAAAGTAAAAGAATCTGGAGTTGGCAGCATCTACCCGAGGCTCTACTAAATCTGTTTTGGGCGAATGAATAGTAAGGGCCTGTTGTGAAAAACCAGCAATCCCCATCAGTAGCACAAATCCAAAACAGATCATTTTTTTTTGTAAAAGCATAAAAAAGATTATTAGTCAAATTGTAGGATAACTCCCTGGTAAAAGATCAAATACAATGATGCACCTGAAATAAGATGAAAAATTGAATCTGTAAAAGATAAAAAAAAGGATTTGTTCAGTAAAAATTACTGAACAAATCCTTTAATAGAATTAATTATTAATACCCAGGATTTTGCCCAATTTTTGGCAAAGTAATATCAATCATAGATTGAGGAATAGGACGTAAATAATGTTTAGTAGGATCAAACTGCTTTACACCATTCAATCCGTAACCAACCCAAGGATTGTACTTTGCAGCTCTTGTTTGAATCGTTTGGGTACGTTTTAAATCGTTCCAACGCTGACCTTCTCCTAAAAATTCTCTTCCTGACTCATCAAGAATCATATCGATACTAATAGTAGCAGGAGTTGCTCTATAGGCTGTCAACAAATTAACAGGATCCTGACCTTTCTCAGGATTTTGTGCACGCATAGGGTTAGCGGCAGAACCACCAACCAATGCACGATTCAACACTGTATTATAATAAACATCTGCAGTACCTAGTTTAGCACCGGTAGCGCCTTTTACAATAGCCTCTGCAGCCATTAAATACAATTCTGCAGAACGGAATAAAGGATCGTTATAGGTTGAAAAACCGTCATTATAAGAAACACCTGGTTGGAAAAATTTCCAAAACATGGGTGCTGCCCAAACCATATTGTCTTTAGTACCAGAAGTAGGACTAAAACCTACCATTTCACTATTATTGGTAACAGCATATTTCTTAGTACCCCCTGGTACATTTACTCCTAACTTAGTAACATCTGTAACAGGATTATCCCAAGGCATTGCTATAGCAGTTGTATCACCAATTGCATAAACTAAAGGAGCAGGATAAGTTGTCAATCGATTGTTATTAAGAGCACTAAGGGTATTTGTTGCTACCGCTGTAGCATAACAAACACTGTTGAAAGTACCATCATATCGCTTATCTAGTTTTGTATCAAAAAGACGATATGCTGCCCAAGTTGGACTAAAACCACCGCCTTGTAATTTAGTATACCATAAAGAAGCTCCACCAGCCTGGGCTATCCCAATTGGGCCTGCGCCAAACTGACTATGCATATTATTTCCAATCAACCCTTTTGCAGGATCTTGATTTCCGTCTCCATAATAAAAGGATGCATTAGCATATTGTATTGCAAAAATAACTTCCTTAGAAACGTTGCAACCAGCTACAGAAGTAGCCATAGTAGGTTGTACTGCTGTTACATTTTTTGGATGTAAAGGAAACAAATTTTCCCAGTTAGCTTCCAAAGGATATACTCCAGAACCAATGACATCATCACAAAGGGTAAGCGCACTTGTAAAATCGGCAGCCGATCCACCCAACGAATTGTTGAAATTCCAACCCCTAGTTAAATATACCTTGGCCAATAAAAATTTAGCTGCACCTTGGTTTACGCGACCAATATCTGATTGAGTAACAGGTAAAGTTGCCACACAAGCTGTTAAATCAGAGATGATTTGTGTATACACATCTTTAGCGAGCGTTTTTGGGGCTGACAAGCTACCAGTTAATGATTCGGTAAGCGGCATTGGGATATCTCCCCACTGCTGAACTAACCAAAAATAAGACAAGGCACGTAAGAACCTAGCTTCACCAAGCCTAGAAGCTTTTTTAGCTGCGTCCATTCCTACCACCTTATCTTGACGGCCAACGGCTGCATTACAACGGTTAATTTCAGTATATAAGTTATTCCAATAACCGCTTAAATCTCCCCAGGTAGAATTAAGGCGGATATCATACTGCTCAAGTCCAGTTCCCATCATATTGGGTAGGCCATAAAAGATACCTGCGAACCCTGAAGAAAAATACATATCGGTTCCTTGAAAGTTTAATTGCCTTGATTGAGTAATATCCCTCAACAAAGGATAGCAAGAATTCACCAATCCTTCATAACCAGTAGGATCAGCATAGTAGTTATCAGTAGTTCTGCTTGCTGGATTATATTCATCCAGAAAAGTTTTTTTACAGCTTACTTGAAAAAGGCTAAGAACAACCAGGCCTAAAGCAGCTTTTCGTATATTTTTAAAAATATTCATACAATATATTATTTAATGTTTTTAATGATTAGAATCCAACATTTACACCAAAAGTATAGGTGATCGCCTCAAAGTCATCTTGGTATCCACCTCCGTTATATTCGGGATCATTACCATGAAATTTTGTAAAGCGCATTGGATTATTTACTTGAACATACATGCGGATTCTATCGAGGCCGAGTTTATCCAACTTAACTTTTGGAACATTAAAGCCCATTGTCATATCTGCAATTCTTAAGAAGCTAGCATCTTCATAATAAATAGCATCTGTATTTGACTTAGCTATCCCTATACCGAACATTTCGTTGGAAGGATTATTGCGCGTCCAATAGTTCATTTTCAAACGACCCCAACCATTATTATCAACATAGTTACTTAAGAAATCATTTTTATACATCGTTCCATTGCGATAATATACCATTAAAGAAAAATCGAAATTTTTATAGCTAACCCGATTGGTCATACCCATTGTAAAATTAGGTAACTGAGTTCCTAATATAGTACGGTCATCTTGACCAACAACGCCAGTTGAAATTTTTCCGTCGTTATTTTGATCTACAATTCTAACTGATCCTGGAAGAGCTCCATAAGTTTTAGCTAAAACGCTATCGGCCAATTGCCAAATACCTACTGACTTATAATACAGGAAACTTTTTAGTGGAGATCCTACATGTAATACGTTCTCAGGATTGGCTTGACCAGCCCAACCCCAAATAGCTCCATTAGGCAAAGCTTCCAAGCGATTAATATTCTTAGAGAAATTCAAAGAAGTAGTCCAATGAACATTCTTAGTAGATACATTCACTGTATTCAACAAGATTTCAATCCCTTTATTGGAAACCTCTCCTACATTAGCCGTAATAGTACTAAAGCCTGTAGTAGTTGGCAAGGCTTCTTTCATAATCAAATCCTTGGTCTTTCTTTTATATAATTCCACCGTAGCGGTAATTCTATTATTAAATAATCCAAGATTTAAACCAAGATTCAATTCCTGGCTTCTTTCCCATCCTAAACCCTGATTGGGTAGGTTATTAGGTGCAAAACCGGGAGCACCCGTTTGCTGAAATGAATAGTTGGTGGTAAGCAAGGTTGCAGAAGTAGAATAAGGAGCTACTACTGAGTTTCCTACCTCACCATAACTAACCCTTAGTTTCAAATCGGATATAGCTTTTATATTCTTAATAAATTTTTCTTCCCCTAATTTCCAAGCAATAGCACCGGATGGGAAAAATGCGTATTTATGACCTTCAGCCAAAACTGATGATCCATCCGAACGACCAGTAAAGGTTACCAAATATTTATCATTGAAAGTGTAATTAACCCTTCCCATATAAGAAGACAATTGACGTTGGTTATATCCACTAGCAATGGTTGGAGCTGTACTAGTAGAAGCCACATTATACCAATAGGAATTATAAGGCAAGCCTGTAACTGAAATCCAATTCAGCTCAGTATTTGTTTTGAATGCACTTTGTAAAGCGGTAACATTCAATTTACTTTTGCCTTTTTGTAAATTATAACTTAACTGGTTGTCAATAGTATAAGATGTAAAATAGTCATTTTCGATAGATGCCCTTGGTGCTCCCAAATTGATTGATTTGGAATATTTACCCCTATATTCATTTTGCTTAGCCAATTGGTAAGAACCTGAAAGAGAAGATTTGAAAACTAAATTTTTCAATAAGGTAACTTCAGCATATGCATTCCCCATTTGACTGGAAACATCTCTGGTCCAAGTATAGTTAGCCAAACTGGATGCTTCCAACAAAGGATTCATAGCTCCACCAACTCCCATTTTAATTGCATAACCATCCACTGGTGAAGCTGTTCCAACGTCACCACCAGCTGCGGGGTCAATCAAGTCTTTATAATAAAGTACAGCTGTTGGCCTTGTACGATATACTGTTCTCGGTACTTCAAGAGAACCAGTAGGGTTAGTAGAATAATTTTCATATAAAGTAATACCCACTTTAAGGAACTTGGTAATTTTAGATTCCAAAGCAGCATTTAAATTGTATTTCTTATAATTTGTATTTGGTGTCATCCCTACTTCTTGAATGAAACCACCGGAAATACGATAGGTTGTACCTCCACTGCCTCCAGAAATGGCCAATGTAGAACCGGTATTGATACCTGGTTTGGTCAATTCTCCCTGAATATCAGTTGACTTACCACTATTAATAACATTTAATTCATTTACATTAAATTGGGTAGAAGGAAGAACCGCATACCCAAGATTTAAAGACTGGTCATCAATTAAAGTTTTGTAAACCTCCTGAGCATTTTGCATTGCAGGAAGATGGGCAGCCGTTTTTTGACCTACATAACTATCTAAACTTACTTTAGCTTTTCCTGTAAGTCCTCTCTTAGAAGTAATAATTACTACCCCATTGGCTCCTCTTGAACCATAAATGGCAGTAGAAGATGCATCTTTCAAGATATCAATAGTTTCAATATCAGCTGGATTAATATCCTGCAATTTGCCACCAACAATTCCATCAATTACCACCAATGGTTCTGTTCCCTGGAATTGAGGAGTACTAGTAGTGAGCGTTTGATTTCTCACAGCCATTACACCATTTGCAGATGTTCCTGTTTCGGAATTAATTGTATTTTCACCACGAATTGCGATGCTCCAAAGGGCACCAGGCTTATTACTCATTTTAGTAATCAATACCCCTGGTACCTGACCTTGTAATGCTTGAGTAGCATTTGCAGGATTACCTCTCACGATTTCCAATGCTTTAATAGTACCTACCGCACCGGTCAGGTCCTTCTTTTTAACAGCACCATAACCAATAACTACCACATCTTCCAAAGCCTTGGTATCAGTAGCTAGTTTAACCAGTAAGTTCGTTTGATTGGCAATAGAAATTGACTGTTGGGTATAACCAACAGAATTAATCATTACCACCGCAGCTCCTTTTAAAGGAATTTTGATAGAGAATTTTCCATCCGCATCTGTTACAGCGGCAGTTTTGGATCCTTTTACCGTAATAGTAGCACCTGCAATTTTTTCGCTGGTTACACTGTTAAAGACTTGTCCGGTAATTTGACGGGTTTGAGCCAGCGCTAACACGGATAGCAGGCACAAAAAGGAAGAAAGCAGAAAGACTTTTTTCATAAATAGCAATTTTGGTTTTACGTTCGATTAATAGAAATAATCACAATAGAATTATGAATTCCAAATCGAAAATAGGTAAATGGTTTTAGTAAAACGTAAAACAAGATAAAAAAAATTACGAAAACGTTTTCGTAACAATGAAAATGGAAGCCACTAATAATATGCTCAAGCTTTAAAATGAGTTATAAGGCAACAAGCTTACAATAGGTTAGTTGCCCGATAGTTTTTTACCATTTATGCAGCATTATTGAAATACTATAGCAATTTGGGATGAATTTATCATTGTAGGTTGGGAAATTTGAAAACCTTTATGCAATAAAAAAGGGATGGTTCAGTACTGAACCATCCCTTTACATTAATAAAATACAACTATTAATAGCCTAAATTCTGGGCCATAGCTGGAAAAGACAAATCTATTTCAGCCTGGGGAATTGGTCTTAAATTATGAAAATCCTTCATGGTGTTACTTTTAGCAGCCCAAGGATTATATTTTAAAACCCTTTCAACTAACTTACCAGTTCTTTTAAGATCAAACCAACGGTTATATTCACCGAGTAATTCCCTGGCTCTTTCATCTAAAATCAGGTCGATTGATATATTAGCTGCAGTAGCACGATAAGAAACGTCAAGCTGAGACTTAATATTGGAAGGCTCCAATGCACATTTAGGAGTTGCACCGGTATTGGTTCCCAAAGCGCGATCAAGCACTTTATTGTAATACACTTCTGCAGCACCTAATTTACCTCCAGTAGCACCCTTAACAATCGCTTCAGCAGCAATTAAATAGGCTTCGGAAGAACGGAAGATGGCTTCATTAAAAGTGCCATAGGCATCTCCATAAGCAAGTCCAGGTTGCCAAAATTTCCACATATTCGGTTCACCAGAAGGGAAACCACTCACCCCTACACCACCAACAATATTGTAAGCTCCACCCCACTCATCGCAATTAACAACAGAATAGTTTCT
>CANJAW010000099.1:0-8353 GCA_947472215.1 Chitinophagaceae bacterium | reverse complement strand
GTATTGATGGAGTTGTAATTTATTTCGTAGGTAGGCGGAAGTGCGTAGCGGCGAATCCAATACCTAGGATCTGAAGGGGAAGTTCCTGTCAATTGAGCTCCACCTGTAAATAATGGGCCACGTTGATAGCCTGGGTATACAACCCCAAAACTACCTACATTACCGGCACTAAAGTTAAACCTGCGCATATCATTCCAGTTTTCAACACTGCAACCCATGGCAATGTATTTTTGTAGCATGATGTCGGCCATTGTAAGCGTTCCTGCTGATCCAACTGCTGCACTGGCGAGATAGGAACTAATAGCTGCGGCATTCATAGGGGTCATATCAGGGTTAGTTGTACCATAGGTACTTTGCCAAGAAGTTAGCTTAGCCTGCATCATATTCAAATGTGCCTGGATACCTGCTATATAGGCCGTATAAGCATTTAGAAGGTCACCTTTTCTCATGTACACTTCTGCTTTGATGAAATTCATCTCATGGAAAGTCAAAATCTCCTGGTCGGAAACAGGGCGAACTTGGTATGAACCCGTAGAACCAACAACCCCTGCTGTATAGGCAACTGCTGTAGGATACCAGTTAACATCATTCTGACCTTGTAAAGGATTACCTGAAGTAGCTATAGCACTACTACGCATATTCACATAGGCCGTATCACCAGCAAGTACATAATTGGTACTGTTTATGAATAAAGACCCCAACTTGTAAGTTACTGTTACGTTATTACCGCTGGTCGTGAACGTACGACCCACCGTTACTTGATCAGCTATAAAATTTGCACGATCGGTTGCATCGGCAATGGCATAAGTTATATTTGTATTTGCAGCAGCATAACTAGCAGTTGCTATAGAAGTAGTGCCACCTTTCACCAAGCGGTTGGTCAAACTTAACGGGGCTGATGCAATTTGAGGATTGTAAGAATCCACGCCTATTGAACGAGTCCAAATATAAGATGCCACTCTACCGGTAATAGGGTCTAATTTAACATTAGTCATGTAAGCAGGAACAATTTTACTCAAACGGGGATCAGCAATACCCGCGCCACGCATATTTGCCAAAAGGTTATAATGGTATTGTGACATACGAACGGTGCTACCATAGGCGGCATAGTCAAAGTTTCCGTTTGTTACCACAGGGTCTCCAACTAAATAATCGGTTACAGTGCTATTATTGAAGCCTGGTCCTACTAAATTGTCGGCAATGGATTGCGGTCCTTTTGACAAACAATTAAGAATAGAATCCGCATTGTATAAGTCTGTCTTTTTTGACAATTTTATCATGTAGCGGGCTTTTAATCCCCAGCACGCTTTTATCCATTTGTTTACATCACCTCCACCCCACAAATCTCCGGCAGCAAGTGCAGGTGTTCCGGCAGTCTGCGCTTGGCTGAACAGGCCGATGGCCTCATTTAATTTTGCCATACATCCGTTATAGATGGTTTTTCCATCATCAGGTATTGGGCTTGGATTTCCAGTACCTGCCTGTGTGTAAGGCATTTCTCCATATAGATCCAACATTTGCATATAGCCCAATGCATGAAAAACATCTGCAGCAGCCATATAATGGTAAGCACCTTGTTTCTGAGCTGTGCTATACAAATCAACTAGGTTGGAAGATACTTCTACAAACCATGTTTGATAGGAGGTAGTTGAATTACCATTCGTACATGCCCAAGTTGTGCTAAATGTATTGGGGTTAGCAGAGTTGGTATAATAAACACCGGCAATACATGCAGTACGATAATTAGTAACGCCAGCACTGTATTGGTAAAAGTGTTGAATCCAAGGCAAACGGTTTTGAACCAATACGCTTTGATTGTTTGGATTATCTTGGTCTGTATTAACATCCAACCATTTTTTACAAGAGGTAGAACCTAGAATAAGCAGGCTACCTAATATGATATATCTTAAATTTTTCATAATTTCTTTTTTATAGATTATAAAGTAATATTTACACCAAATGTGAAAGTTCTTACTGTAGGCACGCCCAAGTAATCAATACCTGTAGAGCCCGAACCACCTGTGCCACCTGCAGCACTTACTTCGGGATCCATTCCTTTATAATTTGTTATGGTAAACAAATTGGTGCCCACTGCAGTTACCGAAATGCCTTTAATAACTTTTGTGTTCTTCAACATGCTAGTAAAGTCATAATTCAATGAAAGAGACCTTAGTTTAAGCCAATTTACTGAAGTAATAAAGTTATAAGAGTTGGCTGCGTAGTTTTGCCAATATTGCTGAATCATATATGCACCGGAATAGGTTGTGCTTCCAATGGTATAATTCTGGTCTGCAGTATACGTTTGGTTAAATTCAGCTCCAGTTACGCTGTTAACACCTGTTACACTTACTAGTCGGCGACTATTCAGCGTGGTTATTTTACTTAAGCCGTTTGTAACCAAAGCATACTCAGTACCATTAAACACATCTCCGCCTTTTCGAATGTCGAGAAGAAATGATAAGGAAAGTTTTTTGAACCGGAATGAATTACTAAATCCTCCGATGAACTCCGGTTCACGGTTACCTACAACAGGATTAGTAGTTTTAAGTTTATAGAATCCCGTTGTAGGATCTACCAAATTTCGTCCGTTGGGCATTTCAACTCCTTTTGAGTCAAGTTCATGTAAATAAGATTGGCCGGTCATTCCAAGAAAATAACCACCATTTGGTATTGATGCTGCTTTTACAGTTCCAAATTGAGCATCTGTTGGATAGAAATAAGCTACACCAGGAAGGAAAGCACCCAATCTGCCTTTGTTATAAGAGTAGTTTAAAGTAACGTCCCATGTAAAATCTTTTGTAACAATTGGTTTACCATTAATTGCTATTTCCATCCCTTTGTTGATTACTGAGCCGGAATTAAGGGTGCTGAAAATGAACCCGCCGGATTGTGCCAAACGGGGTTGACCGATTTGATTTTGGGTTTCACTATTATAATAAGTATAGTCCAAGCCAATACGACCTTTAAAGAATCTAAGCTCTCCACCTACTTCCCATGAATCCTGAATTTCAGGTTTCAAATCAGGATTACCGGCAGAGTACTGGTTGCCCACCCCTGTAAAAGCGCCAACAGAGATTGGCGGATTCACATAGGTATTGGTAGCATACGCATTTCCGTCTTTACCAACCCTTGCCCAGCTTGCCCGTACTTTTCCAAAAGAAAGAATATCGTTCTTAGGCAGTAATTCCGTAAATATAAAAGAACCACTTGCAGAAGGATAAAAATAAGAGTTATTTTGTATGGCTAGTGTAGAAGATTGGTCGTTACGGCCGGTTACAGTAAGGTAGGCTATATTTTTATAAGAAATGCCCGCCTCTCCGTAAACTCCTACCAAGCGCCTTCTTGTTGTTCCATCACTAAAAAATTTATTGGTTGTTGTAATATTATTAAAACTGATGGTACCCGGTGCAACAAAAGCGTATCCCCAATGGTTCTGGCCTACAACGTTCGTATTTTCCGATGTAGTTCCCACCATCAGGTGCGTTTCAAAATCTTTAAAAAATGTTTTATGGAAATTGGTCATCACCGTTGTGGTAACATAAGTATAGTTTAGCAAGTCTTTGCTTAAACGACCATTCTGGTAAAGTGGAGACACTGCAGAACCAGGAGAAATGTAGGTATAATCATTGGTTCCATATTGGTCATATCCCAACCGTGCAATAACATCCCACCAATTTGTAATTTTGTAATTGACGTTTATACCTCCTGTGATACGCTTGGTTTGTGAGGTTAATTTATCCTTATTGATGATCCAGTAAGGATTATCAATATCATTTTCCAAAGCAACTACTCCTGTATAAATCCTATGTTGTGACCCATCGGCATTTAAATAATTTTTGATATTATACGTTTGTGGAAAGGTATACAGTGATTGCATACTTCCAACGCCGCTTCCATACAATCCTGCAGTGGTCAACGTTCTGTTGATATCGGCAACAGAATATGCCATATTTGCATTCAATGTCAGGCGCCCGTAGCGCTGTTCGCCATTAAAGCGGAAAGTGGTTTTATTATAATCGGTGTTAGGAACAATACCATTTTGTTTGAAATTAGAACCCGATAAGAAAAAAGAACTGTTCTTTGTTCCGCCCGCAACGTTTACGTTGTTGTCATATACCGTACCATTTTGAAAGAAATTACCAATATTATCATACAATGTATCTGCTGAAGTAATTGGAAGTCCCCATGAGTTGTAGGAAGTTTTGGTTAAAACACCGTTGCTAGCTAATGAACCATTTGCAAATAAGTTTTGAGCCTCAGGCAATTTGGTTACTTGAGAATTGCTTATTTTACTGGCAACAGTAACCTTTACCGTGCCATCCACTCCTTTTTTTGTTGTAATAATAATAACGCCATCAGCGGCCCTTGATCCATATAATGCAGCAGCAGCGGCACCTTTTAAAACCGATAAGGTTTCAATATCTTCTGGGTTAACATCCATTACACGATTAGAGTAGGTGGTGTTACTACGAGACAAACCATCAGTACCTGTATTGCCGGTCACTGAAGTGGAGTTATCATATATAATACCATCGACAACAAATAAGGGTTGGTTCTGCCTTCCTTCCGATGTTGAGTTACCACCCCGAATAGTTATAGATGCCCCGGCTCCGGCTGAACCGCTAAATTGTGTGACATTTACACCAGGCACTTTGCCTGCTAAAGAGTTGACTACATTGGTATTTTTATTTTTCATCAATTCCAGCGCACTCAGTTCTGTAACGGAATAGCCTAAAGCCTTTCGTTCCTTCTTAATCCCCATAGCTGTAACAACCACTTCTCCCAATTGAAGGTCCGTTGGAGTCATTTTTATTGCAACATTTGTACCATCGCCTACTAGTATGCTTGATGGATTATAGCCAACATGTGAAAAAAGCAACTGATCACCTTTATTGGCTTTAATTGTAAATACACCATTGGCATCCGTTTGAGTAGACTTGTTGATACCTTTAACTTTAACAGTAACTCCACTTATTTTTGAATTGTCAGTTCCGGACTCTATGGTGCCGGTTACTTTTTTTTCCTGTGCATTCACCGCAAGGGAAAGAAAAGACAGGAAAAGAATGAGTAAATAAAAAGCAAATTTTCGCATTTGTTTAGTTTTTGGTTTTAAAATAAAGATTTATAAAGCAGTAATGCCCGCATCTACAGAAGGCTGAAAAATCGGGTCATTTGGTTTTAATTCGGTAATTAATTTGTCTATTAATAATAACTTACAAAATTGCATACGTTGTGTAAGCTCTATTAAGTTTCCCACAATGAATGCTAGTATTGGGTTCAAGGGTAAAACCTTCCTTCTCAATTACTCAATTCCTTTTTTACACCTTCGTTAAAAGCAAATCCGATTATTACAGTCCGAATAGCTGAAAATAGCTAGTGCTTAATTCTAACAATGTGTCAATTAACGAAATGTTAACTCAAGGTAGTCTAATTATTGCATAAAATCGCATTCTAGTCTAGTTAATGGCAATTTTTTACGCAAAAAGCTGCATATTTTATTAAATGAAGCTTAAATAACCGCAGATTAATGAATTGTAGGCTTACATGATGCGGTTTTCTATTTGTTAGATCATCTTGTTTTTTTCGCAGTTTTCTTCTTTAGCCTGTTTTTTGGCTTGTGTTTGATAGCGGTTCTTTTATTATGAATCAGTTTTTTATTCGAAACTTTAACTGGTGATATTTTCAATTCGGGCAGTATTGATTTTTCAGCCTCCATTTCTTCTTCTTCCCCGGTTCCAAAATAATTACCGAATAAATTGGCCAGGTCTTTGGCATGATAAATACCTCGGTTATATTTATTGCCCAGTACTACAATGGTAGCGGAGTCTTCCAGCAATCGAATAAATGCAGCGTTGTTTCCGTGCCACCAGCCATTGTGGTAGATCATTTTTTTTCCTGAAGGAAAATTGTTCATCCTCCACCCTAAGCCGTAATTTCGAATACCCCGCTTTTCATTACTATAAGGGGTATATGCTTCGTCTAATGTTTTTTGGGTAAATAATCCATTGCTTGTTAATGCTCTGTCCCATGTCAATAGATCACGCGGAGTGCTATAAATATTTTTATCACCATATACATTGTCCAAGAAATTGAAGGGTATCAATTTGCCCCTATAATCGTAACTCATCGAAACCTTGCCAGAGTCCCTATTGTTGTTGTACACAAATGTGTGTTTCATTTGAAGCGGGGTAAAGAAAGTTTGCTGCAAAAAATCACTATACTTTTCTCCACTTACTTTTTCTATTAACAGGGCCAAAAGTGCAAAATTGGTATTGCAATAGGTAAATCCCCTGTTTGGTTTTCCAATATTTTGTAAGGTGCTTTTTTTTGCAATTAAAAAATCAAGGACATCCTGGTTAGTTATATTTATTCGTTTATTCCACCCCATATTTTCCATAAAATGGACATAGTTGGGAAGACCGCTTCGGTGATTGAGTAAACTACGGATAGTTACACCAGGATAATTGAAAGAAGGGAAATATTTACTCAATTCATCGTCAATATTTAATTTTCCATCCTGCCAAAGTTTCAAAACAGCCATTGCTGTAAAAGTTTTAGAAACAGAGGCGATATGAAGCGAAGAAGAGTCATTCATTGGATCTGATCCATTCAAGTGGATACTACCATTGTATGCTTCAAAAATAATATTCCCTTTTTTTGCTACCACGATTCCACCGTTAAAGCCTTTTGATTGTAAAACAGATACATACCAGGCTTCACATGCATTGTGCAGGCGGTCGCCCTCTAATTTGCTCAGTGCTCCTGGATTGGGTAATTGAATTTGCTTTTCTTTCTCTTTTTTTGTAGGAACGTTGCAGGCTAGCAAAGCAATACATATTAAAATAATTACATGTTTTTTTGGCGCAACGCTGTATTTCGAGTAGGTAGGTTTGTTATTGGTGGAGGAACAAAAAAATGGGTTCATAATAATATTAAGGCTTAGATAGAATATATTTGTGCAAAATAAGGAGTTATAATCATGGTAGACAAAAAAATAACCAGTTATCCTAAAGAGAAAATCAATATTTTATTTTTAGAAAACATCAGTGATGTGGCAGTAAAGTATTTTAATGCTGCTGGATACGTGAATGTTAAGAAATTAAATGGGGCTTTAAGTGAGGATCAACTGATTAAAGAAATTAAAAATGTTCACTTAGTTGGAATCAGGAGTAAAACCCAACTTACTGCCAAAGTGCTGGCAGCTGCTGAAAAATTACAGGCTATCGGTTGTTTTTGTATTGGGGTTAACCAGGTAGACCTTAAAGCTGCAACCAAACAAGGAGTAGCCGTTTTTAATGCACCCTATAGCAATACAAGAAGTGTGGCTGAATTGGTAATTGGAGCTTCTATCATACTCATTCGAAAGGTGTTGGATAAAAACAAGGCAGCCCATGAAGGAATCTGGCTCAAAGATGCAGCAGGTAGTTATGAACTTCGTGGAAAAACATTGGGTATTATTGGCTACGGAAATATCGGTAGCCAGTTGAGTGTGCTGGCCGAGGGATTGGGAATGAAAGTGATGTATTATGACACGGAAACAAAACTTCCTTTGGGCAATGCAATCAATATCAAAACGCTAAAGGAGTTGGTAAGTAAAGCAGATATTATATCACTGCATGTACCTGAATTGGCATCTACTAAAAACTTGATTAATAAAAGCCTACTCAAAAGCTTTAAGCAAGGAAGCATTTTGATTAACTACGCTAGGGGAGAAGTAGTAGACATTGATGCATTGGCAAAATCCTTGACTGATGGGCATTTGGGAGGTGCTGCCATTGATGTTTTTCCATGGGAGCCCGAAAAAAATGGAGATAAATTTACTTCTCCATTACAGGGATTGAGCAATGTATTATTGTCTCCTCATATTGGGGGAAGCACCCAGGAGGCCCAGCATAATATTGGTGATGATGTGAGTGCCAAATTATTCAGCTACCTCGAAAAAGGGATTAGCTATGGTTCCCATACCATACCTGCGCTGAGTTTGCCGCCTCAGGAAGGAACTCACCGGATACTGCATATACACAACAATGTTCCGGGTGTGCTAAGTGAGATCAATACCACCCTGTCTAAAAATAAGATTAATATACTTGGACAATATCTTAAAACCAATGATGCAATAGGATACGTAGTGCTGGATGTAGATAAGGGGCTCAGTAAGAATGCAATGGAATTGTTGAAAAAAGTAAAGGCAACCATTAAGGTGAGGATTTTATATTAGTGGATCTTGTCTTCTAGATGAAATAAATTCAAATCGAGTTCAATAGGATTATTAAAATGGGTAAGCATGGCTTACCCATTTTTTATGTTTGCATTTAAGGAATTAGCTATTTAAAAAGTGTGTTTTGAAACGAAT
>CANJAW010000098.1:0-8356 GCA_947472215.1 Chitinophagaceae bacterium | reverse complement strand
TGGTCGGGTTTTTAATTGCTAGCATGGTTACCGGTTTTGTTATCAGTATTGTGTTCCAATTGGCACATACGGTGGAGGAGACTGCTTTTCCAGTGCCAGCGGTAGATTCTAACAAAATTGAAAATGAATGGGCGATTCACCAGATTCAAACTACTGCCAACTTTGCCACCAAAAATAAATTGATTTCCTGGTTGGTGGGTGGATTGAATTTCCAAATTGAGCATCATTTATTTCCTAAAGTGTCTCATGTTCATTATCCCGCAATTAGTAAAATAATTAAGCAGACCTGTATTGATTTTAACATCCATTATGTTGAATATCCTAAAATGCGTCAAGCAATTGCATCCCATGCCTCCTATTTGCGAAGAATGGGAAAGGCGGATTAAATAAATATCATCTAAATGGGCCTTTTCATCCTATAGGGTGAAAAGGCTTTTTTTTAGGGTAGACAATAATTCGTTTTCAAAGAAGGATATCTGTAAAGTCATTAGCCATTTAAAATATCTTGATTAAATTTGCAATAGAAAACCAACATGATGTCTGAAGAAAAGAGCCTGAATTTTATTGAAGAAATTATTGAAGCCGACTTGGAGAAAGGTGAATGTAAGGCTATCTATACCCGATTTCCTCCCGAACCCAATGGTTATTTACATATTGGACATGCCAAAAGCATTTGTTTGAATTTTGGATTGGCAATTAAATACGGAGGTAAAACCAACCTTCGATTTGATGATACCAATCCTGCCAAAGAGGAAACAGAATATGTAGACAGTATAAAGGAAGACGTACAGTGGCTTGGTTTTAAATGGGCCAATGAATTTTATGCCAGTGATTATTTTGATCAGCTGTATACGTTTGCTGTAACCCTTATTAATAAAGGCTTGGCTTATGTAGATGATTCCACTGCCGATGAAATTGCTGCATTGAAAGGCTCCCCTACTGAGCCTGGAAAAAACAGTGCCTTCAGAAATCGATCCATTGATGAAAATATAGCCCTTTTTGCAGCGATGAAAGCAGGTGCTTATCAAGATGGCGAAAAGGTTTTACGGGCAAAGATTGATATGGCAGCTAATAACATGCATATGCGTGATCCAATCATCTACCGTATTAAACATGCCCATCACCATCGTACTGGTGATCAATGGTGTATTTACCCTATGTATGACTTTGCCCATGGCCAAAGTGATAGTATCGAACAGATAACCCATAGCATTTGCACGCTTGAGTTTATACCTCACCGTGATTTGTACGAATGGCTAATTAGTCAATTAGAGATTTTTCCATCAAAGCAATATGAATTTGCACGGCTCAACATGACCTATACGGTGATGAGTAAACGTAAACTGCTCCAATTGGTAACAGAAGGTTATGTACAAAGTTGGGATGACCCTAGAATGCCTACCATCAGTGGTATGCGGCGCAGAGGATTTACTGCAGAAAGCATTCGGAATTTTTGTGAACGCATAGGAATTGCCAAAAGGGAAAATTTGATTGATGTAAGTTTGCTTGAATTTTGTGTTCGCGAAGACTTAAATCGAATGGCGCCTCGCGTAATGGCTGTCCTCGATCCCATTAAGTTGGTAATTACCAATTATCCCGACGGACAATCAGAAGAATTGATAAGTGAGAATGGACCCGAAGAATCCTATGGAACCCGCATGGTACCTTTTAGTAAGGAGCTTTGGATAGAAAGGGAAGACTTTATGGAAGAACCGGCAAAAAAATGGTTTAGATTAGCTCCAGGTGCATTGGTAAGGTTAAAAAGTGCTTATATTATTCAATGCAATAGTTTTGAAAAAGATACGGAAGGCAATGTCACTTCAATCCAGGCAACCTATATTCCTGAAAGTAAAAGCGGTGCAGATACCAGCGATATCAAAGTGAAAGGGACCATTCATTGGGTAAGCGTACACCATGCGGTAGAAACCCAAATCCGTTTATATGACCGATTGTTTAAAGTAGAAAACCCTTCTACTGAGGAAGGTGATTTTAAAGAATACATTAATCCCGATTCGCTGCAAATTATACAAAAAGCCTTTCTAGAGCCTTCTCTTATTTCATCAACTATAGGTAATCATTACCAGTTTATCCGTAAAGGATATTTTTGTATGGATAAGGAAAGTACAGCTACCCAGCTTATTTTTAATCGAACTGTTTCCCTAAAAGATGCCTGGGCTAAAGAGGTAAAGAAATAACTGTATTGTATAATTCGTAGGCATTATCAGTATTTTTAAAAGGAATTCCTTAATTAATTTTTATTTCCTTACCAATCAGTCTACTTTGGTACTTTCATTTTCTTTTAAAGCGAGATTGGGGAAAGCTGATGCAATAAGCATTACTACGGATGATAGCAACATCAAATAAATACCTATTTTTTTTTCGGGGCAATAAGCATTATAGCAGGATACGAACAAAATATAGGTTTTGATGGCATACCCTACCCCTAAGGCACAAACGAAAAGATTGGTTCTTTTGGCCCAAATTTTGGGTAATAGGATGAGTAGGATCGAAAGGATAGCTGTAAAGACCAACATCTTTCCGGGTTTACCGTAATTGTTTTCAAATGAATAAAAGCCAGTGAAGGTTCTGTCTGCTTCATTTACAATATGGGCATCAGCAAAATAAGTCCAAGGTAAACAGCAAGAAATAATTAGGGTAATACAGGCTAGTATTCCCACCCAATGCAAAATTTTAAGTACCATAGTAGTAAAAAAATTCCCTCTCCATTGGGAGAGGGAGGAAGAAAAAGAGGTTCCGACCAGATTCGAACTGGTGTAGAAGCTTTTGCAGAGCTTTGCCTAGCCACTCGGCCACAGAACCTTATACTATACTGTAAATGTTTATTACAGAAATTATTTTAACAGAAGAACTAGTTCCAACTATTGAAGAAGGTTGTTAAATTGTCCAACTTACTGCTCAATAACAAGGATTTTTAATTGAGTCGCAAAAATAGGCGTTTTTAATTAGAAATTGTAGATAGTTAGTACGAAATTCGGGATTCGAAATAAAATAGTATGAACCCAATCGCTGAATCGGAACTTATTATCAATGATAGAGGTGCCGTTTACCATATCAATTGCCGGCCTGAAGAAATTGCAGACACAATTTTTACTGTAGGTGACCCTGATCGAGTAAAGGAAGTTAGTAAATATTTTGATACCATCGAGTACAGAAGCCAACACCGCGAATTTGTAGTTCATACAGGATTTATAGGCCACAAAAGACTCAGTTGTCTAAGTACTGGTATTGGTCCGGATAATATTGACATCGTTTTAAATGAACTAGATGCATTGGTGAATATTGATTTTGAAAGCAGATCCATCAAAGACAATCTTACGGCTTTAAAAATAATTCGGTTAGGTACCGCTGGGTCATTGCAAAAAGAAATACCGGTAGATAGTTTTGTTGCCTCTACCTATGGATTGGGTCTAGACAACCTGATGCATTATTACCGAATTGAAAACAATGAAGCAGAAATACAGTTGTTACATGCTTTTAAAACCCATGCTAATTTGAGTAGTGGTAATATTACCCCCTATATTCAAATGGCAAGCATTCAGTTGCTCAAACATTTTGCCACCGGTTATCACCAGGGAGTTACGGTTACCTGCCCTGGGTTTTACGGACCACAGGGTAGAATATTACGACTTGGTCTTGCCCATCCTCAGTTAATTGACCAGCTTACTAGTTTTAGATTTGGCAACAACCAGGTTGCCAATTTTGAAATGGAAACATCCGCTATCTATGGTTTGGGGAAAATAATGGGACATCATTGTCTTAGCCTCAGTGCTATCGTAGCCAATAGGATTACCAAGCAATTTTCAAAAGACGGGCATCTTGCAGTTGAAAATTTAATCAAACAATCTTTGCAAGTAATTGCAGAGGCAAAATTATAATGATGAAAATTGAATTTTATAAGTACCAGGGTACAGGAAATGACTTTGTGATATTCGATAATAGAAAAAATGACTACGATTTTTTAACGTCCAAACAGGTAAAGTATATTTGCGACCGAAATTTTGGCGTGGGTGCCGATGGTTTAATGCTTCTTGGAAAAAAAGAGGGCTACGATTTTGAAATGATTTATTATAATTCAGACGGCAATCAAAGTACCATGTGTGGGAACGGTGGTAGATGTCTGGTAAAATTTGCCTATCACCGAGGAATTATTAAAAGTTCCTACCATTTTGTCGCCATTGATGGCGAACACAAAGCCGAAATTGATAGTGATGGAACGGTTAGTTTACAAATGAAAAATGTCGATTCAGTTGACTATCACGCTGCCTATGCTATAATCAACACAGGGTCGCCTCATTTTGTTAAATTTGCCACTGAGGTGGAAAATATTGATGTGCTTACAACGGGCCATGAAATACGATATAGCAAAGAGTTTGCACTACAAGGCATTAATGTTAATTTTGTGGAATCAACCAATGAGGATTCAATTTTTGTAAGAACTTATGAACGTGGAGTGGAAAATGAAACCCTCAGTTGTGGCACCGGTGTTACCGCCGCTGCTTTACTATCTGCACACAACGAAAATGGATTTAATACGGTGAGGGTAAAAACATTAGGAGGTAATCTAAGTGTTGAGTTTAATAAAATTGACGATCAGCATTTTGACGATATTTGGCTTTGTGGACCTGCCGAATTGGTATTTACGGGTACAATTGAATTGGATTCGTAAGAATTCATAGTAAGTTAGTGTAAAATTGTTGAAAAACAGAGCAGGAAAATGTAATGGGTATGTTGAAGAACTTCTTTTGCATTTAGGCGAAGCAGGTCAATAAATAATCATCATTTCAAGACAAAATCAATGATTCAGTACTTTAAAAATATAGAACACCAGACGATTGCAATTGATAAGCCTGAAGATGGCTCTTGGATCAATGTATTACCACCGCTGCGTCAAGAGGAGTTTACAGAACTGAGCGAGTCGCTTGAAATACCTATTGACTTTTTGAAGGATTCATTGGATATTGATGAGCGTAGTCGGTATGAAATTGATGACAATGTAAAACTGATTGTCATAAAAACCCCTACTGAAAATAATTCTTTCAATGATAGTGATGCATTTTATATTACCATCCCGATTTGTATCATTTTAACGCATAACCAAATTGTTACTGTCAATTCATTTGAGAATGAAGCCATTAAAAAGTTTTTAACCACTTTTCAAAATCGAAATCCTGACAAGAAAAACATGATGGTGTTGAAAATATTTGAAAAAGTAATCAATAACTTCCAAGATCATTTGAAAGAAATTAATATGCGTCGTAATACGCTGGAACATAAATTGTATGTTGCCAACAGAAATGAGGAATTACTTCAATTGATGCGTATCCAAAAAAGCCTTGTATATTTTTTGACTGCCCTCCGTAGTAATGAATTGTTAATGATGAAAATGGTGAGAACCAATTTTTTGCAGCTCAATGAAGATGAAAAGGATTTTCTAGATGACTTGATAGTAGAGACTAGTCAGGCCCTTGAAATGGCAAATACCTACACCAATATACTCAGTAGTACGTTGGATGCATTTGCCAGCATTATCAGTAACAACCAGAATGAAGTACTAAAACGCCTCACTACGCTTACTATCGTACTGACAGTGCCTACCTTAATTGCCAGTATATATGGAATGAATGTGCCTATTCCCTACAAGGACACACCTTATGCTTTTTGGATACCGGTAATTATCTCCTTGATGATATTGATCGTTGTAGGCTGGAATTATATCAAAAGGGTAAAAAAATAAACCATATGAGTCTAATTTTGTCTGTGCGCGTATATGGAATTTTAATGAATGAAGCTAGACAGGTTTTGGTAAGCGATGAATATATCCGCGGTGAATATTTTACCAAATTTCCGGGTGGCGGACTTGATATTGGAGAAGGAACAAGGGATTGTTTGAAACGGGAGTTTATGGAAGAAATGAATCTTACAGTAGCCATTGGTGAACATATCTATACCACTGATTTTTTTCAAATCAGCGCCTTCAATTCAGCCCACCAGATACTTTCTATATATTATGCAGTAAAAGCTTTAGAACCTATCAAAGTTCCCTTAAGGGCCAATGAATTTGAGTTTGATGAGCAACAGCTTGCCTTATATGCTGAAACTAAACAGATTGAAACTTTTCGTTTCGTAGATTGGGATCAGTTTTCCGGAGACAAAGTAACATTGCCCATCGATAAGCTAGTGGCTGATTTGGTAAGGAGCAAAGGGTAAAAAAATGGAGCCGTTGTGCAACAGCTCCATTTTTTTGTCGAATCGTCAATTACATTGATCAGTTGCTTTTCCACTCATTATTGCTGAAATCCATATCTGGATAAATTTTATCAGGATCAATCATTACTTTTTTAAGCTTTTCTATAGAGGGTAATTTTATTTTTTTGGAGTTGGTATTGTTCCAAATTTCCACTGGTAATTTAATGGTGCCGTTTACCCCAGTTTCTGTTTCGTAAAACAAGTTAATTGGCATTGCCAGCTGATCAAGATTGGCAATGGTTACAATCGCACCATTGACAGGGTCATTTTTGATATAGGTTACAGAAATGATTGATTGATCGAGCTTATAATTTTCCACAAACCAACCTTTCCAAAACCAACTTAAATTTTCACCCGCCACATTGTCCATTGTTTTAAAAAAATCCCATGGTGTTGGATGTTTGAAAGCCCATCTTTGAATATAGGTTCTGAAAGCATAATCAAATCGAACGGGTCCTAATATATCATTTCGTAACAATTGTAACCCATATCCTGGTTTCGAATACAGGGCATTTCCAATATTATTTTCGCGCATTGCATCTGGTGCGCTCATGATGGTTTCGCTATTCTCGCCAAACATATACGGGGCTCTGAATTCCATGGAGCTTGCAGGTGATTTATATTCTCCCTTATTAAAATCGTCCCGTGCAAGGGAGTTGATAAAAGTATTGAAACCTTCATCCATCCAACCATATTTACGCTCATTACTGCCCACAATCATCGGAAACCAAGTGTGTCCAAATTCGTGATCGGTTACTCCAAATAGACCATTTGTTTTAGCCTGATAACCACAAAAAACGATTCCTGGATATTCCATTCCTCCAACATTACTAGCTACATTTACAGCTACCGGATAAGGATATACGAACCACCTTTTACTATAATTTTCAATACTGCCTTTTATATATTCTGTTGATCTACTCCATGCCTTTTCACCATTGCTTTCAGCAGGATAAACACTCATTGCAAGGGCGGTTTTTCCTGCGGGCAAATTGATTTTAGCAGCATCCCAAATAAAAGATTTGGAGGATGCCCATGAAATGTCTCTAGCATTGTTGATCTTAAAATGCCAAGTTAGTGATTTGGATACCGGTCTGGATGAGGGGTCCAAAATTTCTTTCTCTGAGCGTATCATCACCGTTTTATCACTTTTTTTTGCAGCTTCCAAGCGGGTTACCTGAAGCGCTGTCATTACTTCTGAAGGGTTCAGTAATTCACCGCTTGCCACCACAATGTGTGAGGCTGGAGCTGTGATTGTAAAGTCGAAATTCCCATACTCAAGATAGAATTCGCTAGGCCCTAAGTAAGGCAAGGTATTCCATCCTTCTACATCGTCAAATACGCACATTCTCGGATACCATTGAGCTACAGTAAAAATATCGCCGTTTTTGGTCGGTAAAATTCCACAACGATCAGCTCCATATTGAGGTAAAACAAATGAGTAATCAATTTTTATTTTAACCACATCTCCTGATGGCGCCATTGGTTTTGGCAATCTTATTTGCATCCTAGTATCTGTAATAATATAATCAGCAACCAATACATCGTTTACCTTAAGTGTACTGATAGTATACCCCCCGTTAAAATTAGTTTTTGAGTCACCATATCGACTACGGCCTTCTACTGGCATTCTAGTTTGGCCGCGACTTTCCTTGTTAAATAGGTTTTGATCTAATTGTAACCATACAAATGGTAAACTATGGGGACTATTATTCTTATAGGTAATAATTACTGAGCCGGAAATTAAGTGAGAACTGTCATTGAGCGTAGCAGTAATCTGATAATCTGCCCTATTTTGCCAGTAACCTGTATTAGGCTCGCCTGTAGCTGCCCGAGTATTGGTTTCTGCAGCGGTATAAAAAACCGGTGAAAATAGAGCATGTGGGTCATAGGCGGAAATGATAGGTGCATCATTTTGGACTTGACCAATAGCAACCAAATGGAGGAAAATAAACAAAAAACATACGATGGTTTTCATAAATATTATTTTTTAGTATAGTGAAGATACTTGCAATTAATTAAATCAAAAATAGCGGGGTTGTTTACTTCCAATCAAGTATTAATTTTCTTGCTTCAATTTTTATAGTGG